>NZ_VKHS01000999.1 GCF_014141525.1 Streptomyces calidiresistens | reverse complement strand
CCTCTACCCGGCCGGTGGGCGCCCCGGCCCCGCCTCGGCCCGCGGGAACCGGCTCAAGCTGCCCGCCCACCGCATGACCACCGCCATCGCCGCCGGTGCCTACCCCTTCCTCGCCGAGGGTGGGTTGGGAGCCGAGGGGGTCTACATCGGACGGGACGTCCACGCCGAGGCGAGTTTCTGCTTCGACCCCTTCGCCCTGTACGGGAGGGTCGAGGGCTTCACCAACCCGAACGTGCTGCTGGCCGGGGTGATCGGGCAGGGCAAGAGCGCCCTCGCGAAGTCCTTCGCGCTGCGCTCCGTCGCCTTCGGATACCGCGTCTACGTGCCCTGCGACCCCAAGGGCGAGTGGACCCCCGTGGCCGGCGCGCTCGGCGGCACATCCGTCGCGCTGGGCCCCGGCCTTCCCGGCCGGTTGAACCCGCTGGACGCCGCGCCGCGCCCCGCCTCCGTCGCGCAGAGCGACTGGGTCGGGGAGGTCCGCAAGCGCCGGTTGCTCCTGCTCGGCTCCCTGGCCCGCACCGTGCTCGGCAGGGACCTGCTGCCGATGGAGCACACCGCTCTCGATGTCGCCCTCGACACCGTCGTCACCCGGGCGGCCGGCTCGGCCCGGACACCGCTGCTCGGGGACATCGCCTCCGCCCTCAACAGCCCCGACCGGCTCGACGAGGCCGCAGGCCTCATGTCCGGTCGACTCGGGGACGCCGCCCGCGACCTCGCCCACGCCATGCGGCGCCTGGTCCACGGCGACCTGGCCGGCATGTTCGACGCGCCCAGCACCGTGGCCTTCGACCCGAACAGCCCGATGCTCACCATCGACCTCTCCCGGCTGGGCGGCTCCGGCGATGACACCGCCCTGGTCCTCGCCATGACCTGCGCCTCGGCCTGGATGGAATCGGCCCTCACCGACCCGCGCGGCGGCCGGCGCTGGATCGTCTACGACGAGGCCTGGCGCCTGATGCGCCACCCCGGCCTGCTGGCCCGCATGCAGGCGCAGTGGAAGCTCTCCCGCGGCCTGGGCATCGCCAACCTCATGGTCATCCACCGGCTGTCCGACCTGCTCACCGCCGGCGACGCGGGCTCCCGGGGCCGGGCCCTGGCCGAAGGGCTCCTGGCCGACTGCTCCACCCGCATCATCTACCGGCAGGAGACCGACCAGATCCTCACCGCCGCCTCGCTGCTGGGCCTCACCTCGGTGGAGACCGAGGCCATCTCCCACCTCAACCGCGGGCGCGGCCTGTGGAAGGTCGCCGGACGCTCCTTCGTCGTCCAACACCTCCTCCACCCCCATGAACTGTCCCTCTTCGACACCGACGCCCGCATGCACTGACCCCGGAGGAACCCCTGAGCGGCACCCACCCTCGCCCGCCGTCCTCTCCCCTCGCGTCACCCCCGAGCGATGTCGAAGGCCGTCACCTCCACGGCCGGGCCGTCATGGAGCTGACCGACCGACTCAACGCCGCACGCACCGTCGGGGAAGCCGCCGCGCTCACCGAGCCCGTCCTTCACCCCACCGAGGGTCTCCTGGAACGGCTCGCGGACTTCTTCGAGGCAGCCGCCGAGAAGGCCCGGGAGACCGAGACCGATGACGGCTTCGACCTGCGCGACGACCTCGACCATGCGGCGGCCTCCCTGCGCGAGATCGCCGAGGAGCTGCACGGCGTACCCCTTCGCATGCACGCGCTCGCACCGCCGCCCCGCGCGGCCGGCCCCTCGCGTCGTCTCCCC
>NZ_VKHS01000998.1 GCF_014141525.1 Streptomyces calidiresistens | reverse complement strand
GATCTCGTCCCCCGGCCCGGCAGCGGACGACACGGTGGGGTCGGCGGTGGTGGTCACGATGAGTCTCCGATCAGGTCAGGCAGCGCAGCAGCAGAGGAAGAAGGGGGTGGGGTGTCGGCCGGGAGCATCCGGACCGGCCGACACCCCGGCCTACCGGGGGTCAGGACTCGGGGGCGACCTCGTCGATCCACTCCACCGGGGGCGTCTCGGAGTCGACGAACATCGCGCCGAAAGTGACGGGCACCAGGTGCATCCCGTCCTTCACCCACGCGCTCTCGACGTTCTCGATCGAGGTGACGCGGTGCAGCATGGCCCAGCGCCCGAGGTTCCCGCCCGGCGCCCACCCGGCGACGACGACGGTCAACTCGTCCGGCAGCATCCCGTCCTGCCCGGGCTTGAGCGCCAGACGCTTGTAGCCCGTCCCCTCGGTGATGAACTCCTCGGGATCGTGGTTCAGGGCGATCGCGAGGTTCCACAGGCTCGCTTGCGCGATGTTGGTGGAGACCTGGATGTCCCGCTCGGTGATGCGGTACCCGACCGCGTCCGGGACCTGGTCCACGCGCATCGCGAAGGTTGATTGGTTGACGGTCTGGGTGAGGCCGCCGTCGGTGGCGCCGGCGTCGGTCCAGCCGTCCGCGGCGAGGAGGGGCTTACCGACGTCCTCGGGGTCCGGCATCGTGGCGACGCCGTACCGGCCGTACCAGAGCTGGCCGGGGCCGGCGAGGATCTCGGTCCTGTTGACGGTGGCGCGGGGTCCACTCATGATTCGGGGGCTCCGATCGGCTCGGGGGTGATGGTGGGGTCCCGGACCCAGTTCACGGCGAGGTCCAGGCGGTGCACGGCGTAGGAGGAGATGTCCTCGGTGTCCCGCCGCGGGAGGGTCTGGGGCCAGGCGCCGGTGACGCGGGCCCGGGCCCAGCCGGGGCGGGTGTCCAGCGGGGTGTTCAGGGCCTCCCCGTGGTCGCAGGCGTCGACCAGGCGCCAGGCGTTCCCGGAGGATGCGGCCCAGTTGGGGCGCAGCGTGTTGGGGTTCGCGCCGTAGGAGGCGAGTTGGAAGATCGAGGTGCGCAGGGGGACGCCGGGGTTCTGGGGGCCGGCGACATCGGCCTCGACGACGATGTAGCCGGTTTCGGCCCAGTCGGCGGGGTCAGTGGGGAGTTCCAGCCCGGCCGGGGGGCCGCCGGGGATGGCGAGGAGCCAGGCGACGGCGACCAGCTCGGAGGAGACGGTGGCGGCAGGCGTGCTCATTCCGCGCCCCCGCCCATGCTGGTGCTGGTGGTGCCGAGGGTGTTTCGGGGGGCGTTCCTGCGGGTGTACAGGGCCGGCCGCAGGTGGGGGCGGGGCTTCACGCCGGGGTGGCGGACGCGGCGCACGGGGTGGTCGGCTCCGGGCCACCACAGGGCGCGCTTCGTGCGCGGCACGATCGTGTAGGGGCGGGAGCCGAGCTCGACGGCGGCGCCGTAGGGCAGGTGGGACCCGATCCGCCGCACCAGCAGCCGGGGCTTTTCGATGATGTAGGAGTCGGCGAGGGCCCCGGTTTTGCGGGGGGCTGCGGCTCCGGCGTCTTCGGCGATGTCCCGGGCGAGGGGGCCGACGGCGCGGGCATCTGCTGCGAGGTCAACCCGGCGTTCCCAGCCGGGTGCCATGACGATGCGGACGCGCACCGGGCCCGTGGGCTGTGCCATCCGGGGGCCTCCTCTCCGCAGGGGGGGTTAGGGGTGGTGG
>NZ_VKHS01000997.1 GCF_014141525.1 Streptomyces calidiresistens | reverse complement strand
GGGGTGGTGTCCCGGCGCCGGGACCCGGTGGGGGGATTCCCCGGTCACCGGGGCCCGGGAGCGGTACACCACCCTCGCGCCGCTGGGGAGTCGACCCGATGGTGCCGGTCGACTCCCCTCGCCGGCGCACCGCGCGCGGGGCGAACCCGGGCGCGCGGTGCGGGCGTGTTATCCCTCCGCCCTGGCCACCTCGGTGATGGCCTCGGTCACCTGCTCCGGAGTGGCGACCCCGGCGAACAGCTCGGCGACGCTGCTGTTGACCTGGCCGCCGACGGCCGGCGGGAACGCCTGGTCGAGGTAGAGCTGGAAGCCACCGGCGGCGGCCATGGTCTCGGCCACCACGCGCAGGTCCGGGTCCTCGACCAGCTCGATGGCCTCCTCGGTCACCGGCAGGCCGGCACCGGACTCGACGTACTGGGCGTGCTGCTCGGGGGCGGAGATGAAGACGAGGAAGTCCACCGCCTCCTTGGGAGCGTTGGCCGAGACGGCGAAGCCGTTGCCACCGCCGAAGACCTCGTCCAGGGAGCCCGCGCCGCCCTCGACCTCCGGGAAGGGGAAGAAGCCCAGGTCGTCACCGATGCCGCCGCCCGCGTCCGCCTGGACCGACGGGGCCCACTGGCCCATCAGCTCCATGGCGGCCCGGCCGCTGCCCATGAGGGCGGCCTGGCCGTCGGGGGTGGAGTAGTCGGCGCCCAGGTAGCCGTTCTGGAAGGGCTCCAGCTCGGCCAGCTCGCGCAGGCGCTCACCGGCCTCGACGAAGCCGGGGTGGGTGAAGTCGTTGGTGTGGGCGGCCTCCTCGAGGGCGTCCAGGCCCGCGACGCGCATCGCCAGGTAGGACCAGTAGAAGTGGCCGGGCCACTCCTCCTTGCCCGCGAGGGCGATCGGGGTGATGTCGGCGTCCTTGAGCGCCTGGACGGTCTCCAGGAACTCGGTCCAGGTGGTCGGCGGCTCCTCGATGCCGGCTTCCTCGAAGAGCGCCTTGTTGTACCAGAAGCCGACCATGCCCGCGTCGACGGGGATGCCGTAGGAGGCGCCGTTGATCCGGTAGGGCGCGATCGCGGCGTCGGTGAACTGGTCCATGGTGGTACCGCCCACCACGTCCAGGTCCTTCACCAGACCGGCCTCCACCTGCTGGGCCAGCACGCCGCCGCCCCAGGTGGAGTACACGTCCGGCATGTCGCCACCGGCGGTGATGGTGGTCATCTTGGACTTGAAGGCTTCGTTCTCCAGCGCGGTGACGTTCACCTTCACGCCGGGGTTCTGCTCCTCGAAGTCCTGAACCCACTGGTCGTAGATCGTGGCGGTCGGCTCGGTTGTGCCGATGTGCCACCAGTCGATCGTGACCCCGCCACCGGCGTCGGAATCGTTATCGGAGTTACCCCCACCGCAGGCGGCGAGCAGAAGGGTGGAGGCCACCAGAGCCATCGCACCCCGCCGACGTAGCGACATGATCGTGCCCCTTCGCACCAAAGCAGAAATTATCGGCCTGCTGTCGAAAAATTTGTAGGCGCACCATAGGAGGACACGGGGGCCACGTCAACGGATCTGACGCGGAGCTTTGGTTTTGGCAGGTCACCCGCCTCCGAACGGACCGATAATTTTCGGTGCGAGGCCCGAACGGAGGGGGGCCGAGTGGCCCCCCGGGTGGGTGATACGGCCCCCTTGGACGGGTGTGGCAGGAGGGTCCCGGCGGTGTTGCCGGGAGGTGATGGGGGCGATGATGGGGCGGGCG
>NZ_VKHS01000996.1 GCF_014141525.1 Streptomyces calidiresistens | reverse complement strand
GCGCGGGGGTGCTGCGCGGCCGGGTGATGAGTTCCTGGGGGACGCGCATCAGGGCGCCGGTGCCGCCGCGGGCGGAGGGGCGGAAGGAGACCGACAGGCCGTGCTTGCGGGCCAGACGGCCGACGACCGCCAGGCCCAGCCGGGTGCCCGAGAGGGTGGTGAGGTCGCGGGGGTCGGTGGAGACGGCGCGTTCGGCGCGACGCAGCGCGGTCTCGCTCATCACCAGCCCGCTGTCCTCGATGGTGATGATGAGGCCGGCGGGCACCTCCTCCACGTAGACGTGGACCTCGGCGGTGGGCGGCGAGAAGTTCGCGGCGTTGTCCAGGAGTTCGGCCAGGGCGTGCATGACGCCCTCGGCGGCGTGACCGGCGATCGCGACATCGGTGGTGGAGTGCAGTCGCACCCGCTGGTAGCCCGCGATGCGTCCCATCGCGCCGCGCAGGATGCTCTCCATGACGATCGGCTTGGCCCAGCGGCGTCCGGAGCGGGCGCCGGTGAGCACGGCGATGCTGTCGGCGAGCCGGCCGGCCTGGGCGGTGCGGTGGTCCAGGTGCAGCAGGTCGGTGAGCACGTCGGGGTCGGCGTGCCGGTGCTCCATGGCGCGCAGGTCGGCGAGCATGCCGGTGGCCATGGCCTGCATCCGGCCGGCGGCGTTGGCGCAGGCGGACATCGCCGAGGCACGGGCCGTCTCGCTGCGACCGATCTCCTCGGCGAACTGACGGAGCACCGCCCGCTGCGCGGGGCTCTCCGGCTGGGCGATGGAGGCCAGGGCGGTGTCGGCGGAGGTGCTCTCGCGCAGGCGCGCGACCAGCGCCGGGACGTGCTCCTCGGAGAGCCGGCGCTCGGCGGTCTCCAGCTCCCGGACGCGTTCGCGCAGCAGATCCGCGCGGTCGCGGGACCGGGCCGCCAGGGCGGCGGCGACACACAGGGCGAGGACACCGACGCCGGCCCCCCAGGCGAGGGGGACGCGGAAGGACTCCGGGGCCGCGTACACCCCCCACAGGCCGATCGCGGCGCTCGGAACGAGGGTAGCCAGCAGGACCAGCAGGGTGCGTCTGTGCGGAGGCTGTTCCGTCCACCGTCGCACCGGCGGTATGTGCGCTGTCATCTATCGGGTCCTCGGGGACGAGTGGGCCGTGCCCACCGGGGCGGACTCGGACCTACGTTCAAGTCGGGAACACTATAGGTGAGTTGTCGATCGCTTTGGGTCTGCATTTGTGTCGAAAGTGTCTGACTCGCGTGATACGTGTCGGTCGGGTGAGCATCCGAATTTCCGTGATCCCCCGGTATTCCATCCGGATGATCACGCGTCACCATCGCGGCGTGCGCCGTTGGTTGCGCTTCGGGGGCGATCCGTGGCCTTCCGATTCCGGTCGGCGATCGGAAAAAAGGGGCGATACGGAAAAGGGGCCACGGATCGACGGCGGACGGGAAACGTCCCGCAATCCGGATCGGCGTCGCTCGCCCACCCCCTCCCGGAATTCCCGCCTTTCGGTTGAAGGCCGAAGCTTTCGGCCGCGAGTCCCCGGGAATGCCCCTCGGGTGGGGATGATCGCAGGAGAGGGCACGGGGAGTTCCCAGCCCGGGGAGATCACCGCCGAGGGAACCGGGGACCCGGCGGCGGGGCACCGACCACCGAAAGGCGGCCAACCGGTGCGGCGGAACGATCGGTGACGGGCGAACGGGGGCACGCTGGAGACATGGCCCCATCCCCCTCACCGTCCCCCCTGTTTC
>NZ_VKHS01000995.1 GCF_014141525.1 Streptomyces calidiresistens | reverse complement strand
CCCCCGCCTTCCCCCGCCCCGGGCCGGTGACCCGGGGCGGCCCGGGAGGGCGGTTCCGGGAGCTTCCCGGGGGTCCCGGGGCGACCCCGGCAACGCCCGGTGAGCGGGCACCGATTGGCGCGTCCGCCCCTCCCGGATGGTCCCGATGGAGTAGTGTTGCCATTCCGGCGGCGTCGGCCGACCGGTCGCCCGGAGGGTCCGAATCCATCGGTCCGGCGGGGTGGCGGCGGGTGGGGCGCCGGTATGACGGTGTCCCGGGGCCCCGGGCCCCACGCGCCGGGCAAGTTCGCAGGGTTGTGGCAGGCTGCACCCGGGCAGGCCACACTCGTCCAGCGAGAACCAGCGACGCACGTGACGTCGGCAGGCACCACCCGGGAGGTCCTCATGCCCGAACTGCGTGTCGTGGCCGTCAGCAACGACGGCACACGGCTGGTGCTGAAGGCTGCCGACAACACGGAATACACCCTGCCCATCGACGAGCGCCTGCGCGCCGCCGTGCGCAACGACCGCGCGCGGCTGGGGCAGATCGAGGTCGAGAGCCACCTGCGCCCCCGCGACATCCAGGCCCGTATACGCGCCGGCGCCACCGCCGAGGAGGTCGCGCAGTTCGCGAACATCCCGGTGGAGCGCGTGCGGCGCTTCGAGGGACCGGTCCTCGCCGAGCGCGCCTTCATGGCCGAGCGGGCCCGCAAGACCCCCGTGCGGCGGTCCGGGGAGACCACCGGCCCCCAGCTCGGCGACGCGGTCGCGGAGCGACTGATGGTGCGGGGTGCCGATCGCGACACCGTGCGCTGGGACTCCTGGCGGCGGGACGACGGCACCTGGGAGGTGCTGCTGGTCTACCGGGTCGCCGGTGAGACGCACTCCGCGAGTTGGATGTACGACCCGCCCCGCCGGCTGGTGCAGGCCGTGGACGACGAGGCCCGGGCACTGTTGGGGGACGTGGACGACGCCCCCTCGCCCAGCACGCCCTTCGTGCCGCGCATCGCCCGCCTGCCGCGTGAGCGCGAGAGCGAGCGCGAGGCGAGTCGGGGACGGACCGGCCGGGAACGGCCGGCGGAGCCCGCGGCCTCGGCGTCCTCCAACGACCAGGACTCGCTGACCAGCCTGTTGGAGGCGGTGCCCAGCTTCCGGGGCGACCTGGTGGTGCCCGACCGGCCCCCGCCGGACGGCGAGGAGCCCGAGGTCGCCGAGGAGGGGATCGAGGAGGAGCCCCCGGCCGAGCGCGCGGCGTCCGCGGCGGGCGCGGGCGCGGCGTACGCCGATGTGTTGATGCCCCGGGCGGTCAGCGGCCACCGGGACCGGCTGGTCGGCACCACCGACCGGCAGGCGGAGGCGGACGGCGTCCGGCCCGGTCGTCGGGCCGCGGTGCCGAGCTGGGACGAGATCGTCTTCGGCACCCGCCGCAAGAAACAGGAGTGACCCGACGCCGCGTCGTTCCCGCTCCCGGAGGGGGCGGGAACCGGACCCGCTCACCCCGGCTCGGGCCCGACCGCCACCGGTCGGGAGGGGTCGGCGCACCACTCGCTCCACGACCCCGGGTACAGGGCGGCCCGCACCCCGATCAGGGACAGGGCCAGCACCTGCTGCGCCGCCGAGACGCCCGACCCGCAGTAGACGCCGGTCTCCGTGCGGGGGGTGACGCCGAGCGCGGTGAAGCGGGCGGCGAGTTCGTCGGCCGGCAGGAGCGCGGCGTCCGGGCCGACGGCGGAGGTGGTGGGGGCGGAGCGGGCACCGG
>NZ_VKHS01000993.1 GCF_014141525.1 Streptomyces calidiresistens | reverse complement strand
GGGCGGGCGGGCAGCGGCCCGGGGCCGGCGGCCGGACGGGTATCAACTCGCGGTCCAGGCCGGTGACACTGGCGAAGTCGTCATCGGACACACTGGCTGTCCCTTCTTCGGAGGGGGTGCGCCCGGTAGCTGCCACGCGAAGGGGCGCACCTGCGGGCCCCACCTCTTGGTGGGGCCCGTGTTCGTGTTCAGTGAGGGAGGGCTGCGGCGATCTCGTGCCGTAGCTGCTCGGTGGGTGCCCAGAGGTAGAGCGCTCCGCGCGCCGGGACCGGGACGCGTAGCGCGACGATGTCGGTCAGGCGCCAGTGGATGCGGCCGGGTTCGCCCCAGTCGCTGCACGCGGAGTCGCAGTGTGCGGGGGCGGGCTGGTGGCACCCGGTCAGGCGGGCGAGTGCGAGCACGGCGCCGCGGACGCGGATGTCGGGCAGGTCGCTCGGGGTGTCGCGCATCCGTCCGGGTCCACGCGTTTCGCGGCGTGGATGAGCAGCCAGCCGGTGTAAGTGGTGATCTTGGCGCGGTTCTCGATCGTCTTGCCGAGGGGGGCGATTGCGCTCGCCCGGGGCTGCCGGACGGTCAGCCCTTGTACCGGGCCGGTGCCGATCAGGGCCTCGGCGGGGGCCCGGGCGGGTGGCGTCATGCGGCGATCTCCATCTCGGCGCGAGCCGTGCAGGCCGCGCACATGCGGGTGTCGAGCCGAACGCAGTAGTCCTGCCGGACCCGGCGCCGAACGCAGGTCTGCCGGGCCGCCATCGCCTTGTCGAGCGCCTCTTCCTGCGCCAACGTCGGTACGCGTTTCGGCACCGCCTTCTCGACGTCGTACAGCAGGGCCTTTCGGGTGCACTCCCGCAGCGGCCGGTACCGGCACGCCCGGCACCGGACGTCTCCGACAGGGCCGTGCCCGCCCGGGCTCAGGCCCATATCGCGCAGCTGCCGGCGGGTCACCAGCCCTTCGGGGGCTTCTCCCCACTCGTGGGTCGGCAGCGTCGGGCCGTCCTCCACCGGGACGAGATGAGCAGCAACACGGCGTGGCACGAGGTCTCCTCTCAGGAATAGACCGGCCACCACCCCGTGTCGGGGTGGTGGCCGGTGCGCAGGATGGAAGGGGTTGCTTTGGGGTCAGCCCGGTCATACGCTCACCACCGCGATGGCGTCCGGGGTGCCGGCGGGGGCCTCGGTGACGTACCACTCGTAGTCGGAGTCCTCGCCGCGGGCAGAGTCCGGGCGGCGGAACAGCAGCCACCTGTGCCGCAGGGCGCGGTCTGCGGTGCGGCAGCCCTCCCGGCCGCACCAGGGGAAGGCGCAGCCGGCAGGGCACAGCCCCCGTAGTCCCGGAGGGTCTGGCTCGGGTACTCCCGTGAGTAGCGGGAGAGCGCGGCGATGGCGCGGCGTCGGTCGTGGGTGAGGGCGATGGTCGGCTCGCCGTCCTCGCACGAGAAGGGCCCGGCGGCCCGGCTCGCTGCGGGTCACGGAGATGTTCAGCCCGGCGCCGATCAGTGCGGTGCCCAGACCGACAGCCCAGCCGGTCGCGCCGATCGAGGCGGTGGCCGGCGCCCACGACGCCCGGGCGGCCGAGGTGATCCAGGAGACGGCGCGGGTGGTGACGGTGCCGGGCGTGGTGCCCTTGCGGATGTCGTAGGCGATCCCGGCGGCGGCGCTGCCGAGGGTGATGGCGCAGTCGGTGCAGGTGCCGCCGGCCGCGCAGGTGGTAGCGGGGCGGTGGGTCGGGGAGCAGGGGAACCC
>NZ_VKHS01000994.1 GCF_014141525.1 Streptomyces calidiresistens | reverse complement strand
GGCGATGGGGAGGTCATGGGGGCTCCGGGTCTCGCGCACGGGGACGGAGGGGATTCCCCGTCACCCTTCTTGGAAATGGAAGTCGATTTCATTCATCGTAGCCGTGTCGGAGGGCGTCGACCGGGTCGGGGAGGATGCGGGCACGGGGCGGGACGTGCCGGCGGGAACGAAGGGGGACCACCATGCGATGGACCGTCCACGGCGAGCGATCGCTCCATCGGCATCCGTGGTTGGAGGTGGCGCTGCTCGATGTCGAACGGCCCGATGGCGGTCGCGGTGAGCAACACGCCATTCGGCTGCGGGATGTCGCCGCCTGCGTGGTGACGGACACGGAGCAACGGGTGTTGTTGATGTGGCGGCACCGGTTGGTCACCGACAGTTGGGGGTGGGAACTCCCGATGGGTGTCGTCGACGAGGGGGAGACGCCGGAGCGGACGGCCGTCCGCGAGGTGGAGGAGGAGACCGGTTGGCGAGCCGGGGCCCCGCGGCCCCTGATCCGCGCCGAGCCGGCCGGCGGGATCATGAACGCCCGGCACCACGTCTTCCGGGCCGATGCCGCCGGGTACGTCGGCCCACCGGTCGAGCGGAACGAGTCCGATCGGATCGAGTGGATCCCGCGGGCCGAGGTGCTCGGCATGATCGACCGGGGGGAGATCCTCAGCGGCATCACACTGGTGGGCCTGCTGCGGTGGCTGATGGGGGAGCCCGGGCGCCGGACGCCGGGTGCCGGGTGCCGGGTGCCGGGTGACGAAGCCCCCCGACCCACCGGGGGTGGGGTGCCCGAACGGGTGCCCGAAGGGTGAGGTGGGGGGGCCTCGCATCCGGCTCGTGTCACACCGGCGAAGAGGGGGCACACGGGCGTTCCGGGTGGAATGCCCGGATGCCCCCGGGGATGCCCCGCCGGGGGCCGTATCGGGAGGAGGGCGGACCGCATGGAGATGAACGGTGCCCGGGTGCTGGTGGTCGGCGCGACCGGCGTGATCGGGGGCGCGATCGCCGAGGAGTGCGCCGCGCGCGGCGCCGGCGTGCTGCCCGCCGGGCGCGACCCCGAGCGGCTCACCGAGCGCGCCCGCTCGCTCGGAGCCGACGCGGCGTTCGCCTTCGACGCCTACGACCTGGACACCTGCGCCGGTCTCGCCGCCCGGGCGGCCGAGGCTGCGGGCGGGCTGGACGCGGTGGTGGTCGCGATCGGCACCGTGGCCTTCGCCCCGGCGGCCGACCTCGGGGAGGAGATGGTGGAGCACCTGTTCACCGTCAACGCCCTGGCGCCGATGGCGGTGCTGCGCGGAGCCCTGCCGGTGGTCCGGGAGGGCGGCGCGATCGCGGCGATCAGCGGGGTCCTCGTCGATCGGCCGCAGCCCGGCATGGCCGACTACGGCGCCGCCAAGGCCGCCCTCAGCGCCTGGTTGACCGCTGTCCGCTCCGAGCAGCGCCGCCGCCGGGTGGCGGTGCTGGACGCACGGTTGCCGCACCTGGACACCGGCTTCGCCGACCGCGCGGTGGCGGGCGCACCCCCGACGATGCCGGCCCCCGCCGACCTCGACACCGTGGTGCGCGGCATCGTGGATGCCCTGGTCGAGGGCGCCGCGCTGGTCGTCCCCGACGGGAAGGGGGGTGTGCGCGCGGAGGCCCGGGCCCGCTGACCCCGCCCCGGGGCGGGACACCACCGGATCGGGACGGCCGGGGGCCCCGCCGCTCCCGACGCGTGCCGGTCTCCGGTCCGCCCGCCCGGCCCCCGTCC
>NZ_VKHS01000992.1 GCF_014141525.1 Streptomyces calidiresistens | reverse complement strand
GTGGTGGTCCGCGAGCGGGGCGGGGAAAGGAACGGTGGGCGGCGGGAGATCCCCGCCGACCTGGTGGTGGACGCCTCGGGCCGCGGGACCCGGGCACCGCGCTGGTTGACGGAGCTGGGCGCGGAACCGGCCTTCGAGGAAAGGCTGGAGACCGGGCTGGCCTACGCCAGCCGGTTGTACCGCGCCGGAACGGAGCCGCGGGAGGGCGCGGGGGCGGCCCGGTACGCCGGACAGTACGTCGTCCCGGATCCGGGGCAGGTGTACGGGGCGGTGGTGCTGCCGGTGGAGAACGGCCTCCACCTGGTGACCCTGTCCGGGGTGCGCGGATGCGAACCGCCCACCGACCACGAGGGGTTCACCGCCTTCGCCGAGCGTTTGCCCCACCCGATGGTGCGGGAGTGGCTGAGCCGGGCCGAACCCGTCTCCGCGGCACACGGTTTCCGTGACACGGCCAACATCCGACGCCGGTACGACCGGCCGGGCCGACGACCGGCGGGCTTCGTGGCCACGGGCGAGGCGCTGTGCGCGTTCAACCCCGTCTACGGGCAGGGCATGACGGTGGCCGTCCTGAACGCCCTGGCCCTGCGGGAGGAGTTGGGCCGCCGGGGCGGGAGGCCGACCACCCGGGGCGTGCACCGGGCACTGCTGCGCTCCTGCCGTCGGGCGTGGGACATCTCCGCGGGAGCGGACCGGAACATGCCGGGCGCCGAGGGCAACGTCCCGGGCCCCCGGGCCGTCGAGCGTCCCCTCACCCTGTACATGGCGCGGGTGCAGCGGCGGGCCGGCGGCGACCCGCTGGTGGGAGCCGCCTTCCGGGCGGTGCTGGGGCTGGTGGCGCCGCCCCGGGCGCTGTTCGCGCCCCGGGTGCTGCGTGCCGTTCTCCTGGGACCCGACCCGGCCGTTCCGCTTCGGCCACCGCTGCGGCGCGAGGGCGACGAGACCTCCGACCCCGGGCGGGGTTGACCCCCACCGCCGACGGCCCGTTCCCGCACCGGGAGCGGGCCGTCGGCCTGTCCGGCCGGGTGCGGGCGGGCCGCTGCCCGAACGGCTCAACATCTCGGGCGACACGGGCGGGACCGACAACACACTGATCCCCATGGGAGACCAACGTGAACGTCGGGACCGCCCCTCTCCCGTCAGAGGGGCGGTGGGTGCCGCACGCCGGGCCGGTCGACGGCTGGCGGGCCTGACCGGCCATCGGGTGGAAGGGGTCTCGGCCGTGTGCCGGGAGGAGAACGGTTGGCGGGTGTGCGTCGACGTGGTGGAGGTGCCCCGCATCCCCGACACCACCAGTCTGCTCGCCACCTACGAGGTGGAACTCGACGGTGACGGACGGCTCCTGCAGTACCGCCGGGTGCGTCGGTACCGGCGCGGATCCACGGACGACTGACGACGACCGACGACGACCGGGGGTCGGAGAACTCCGCCGCAGAGCCCACCGCAGAGGGGAATCCCCATGAGCACCACCACGACCTACAGCGATGACGTCGCCTGTGTACCGCGCGCCGGCACCCTCTACGACGTCATCGAGATCATCCTCGACCGGGGGATGGTGATCGATGTCTTCCTGCGCGTCTCCCTGGTCGGCATCGAGATCCTGAAGGTGGACATCCGGGTGGTCGTCGCGAGCGTCGACACCTACCTGCGCTTCGCCGAGGCGTGCAACCGCCTGGACCTGGAACGGGACGACCGCAGTCGCACCGTTCCCGAGCTCTTCGGGGGCGGGGGCGGAGGCGGGGGGAT
>NZ_VKHS01000991.1 GCF_014141525.1 Streptomyces calidiresistens | reverse complement strand
GTTGACCGCTTCTCCCGGGCGGGGAGGGGAGGGGGACACCGCCACTCCCCACCCGGGAGAAGCGGTCAACGTGTCGTCGGAATCCGCAACTTCTCCATGCTTCGCCCCCGATCGCCGAATGTGAAAAGTTGATTCCGGGTCGAGACCGGAGATTTTCCCGCCGGCCGGGCTGTCGTCGGGACCGGTGGGCGACCTACCGTGGGTCCGAACGGGCCCATCCCGAGGACTCCCCGGCCGACGAGGGCCGGGGACCGAACGACGCTGGAGGGTGTTGTGACCACCGAGCTGCGCCGGCTGCGCAATCACATCGACGGGGAGTTCCGTGACGCCGCGGACGGGCGGACCACCGAGGTCATGGACCCGACCACCGGCACCGCCTGGGCCGCCGCCCCGCTCTCGGGGGCGGCGGACGTGGACGCGGCCATGACGGCCGCGGCCAACGCCTTCCCCGGGTGGCGGGACACCACTCCCGCCGCCCGACAGCTCGCCCTGCTGCGGATCGCCGACGCCTTCGAGCGTCGGGCCGACGAACTGCTGGAGGTCGAGTGCCGGAACACCGGTAAGCCCCTGGAGCTCACCCGGCAGGAGGAACTGCCGATGATGCTCGAGCAGATCCGCTTCTTCGCCGGGGCCGCCCGACTGCTGGAGGGCAAGTCGGCCGGCGAGTACATGGAGGGCATGACCTCCTTCGTCCGCCGGGAGCCGGTGGGCGTGTGCGCCCAGGTCGCCCCCTGGAACTATCCGATGATGATGGCGGTGTGGAAGTTCGCCCCGGCGCTCGCCGCCGGGAACACCGTCGTCCTCAAGCCCTCCGACACCACCCCCGCCTCGGCGGTGCTGATCGCCGAGATCCTCGGGGAGATCCTGCCGCGCGGTGTGTTCAACATGGTGTGCGGCGACCGTGACACCGGTCGCCTCATGGTCGAGCACCCCGTTCCGGCCATGGTCTCGATCACCGGTTCGGTCCGCGCGGGCACCGAGGTCGCGGCCTCGGCCGCGCGGGACCTCAAGCGCGTCCACCTGGAACTGGGCGGCAAGGCCCCCTGCGTGGTCTTCGAGGACGCCGACATCGACGCCGCCGTGGAGGGTATCCGCGACGCGGGCTTCTTCAACGCCGGCCAGGACTGCACGGCGGCCACCCGGGTCCTGGTCCACGAGTCGGTCCACGACGCCTTCCTGGAGGCGCTCACCAAGGCGGCGGCGGACGTGCGCACCGGTGACCCGGACGACCCCGACATCACCTACGGTCCGCTGAACAACCCCTCCCACCTGGAGCGGGTCGCCGGCTTCATCGACCGGCTGCCGGCCCACGCCCGGGTGGAGACCGGTGGTCGCCGGGTGGGGGAGCGCGGCTGGTGGTACGCGCCGACCGTGGTCAGCGGCCTGCGCCAGGAGGACGAGATCATCCAGCAGGAGGTCTTCGGGCCGGTCATCACGGTGCAGCGCTTCCCGGACGAGGCGACGGCCGTGGAATGGGCCAACGGCGTGGACTACGCGCTGGCCTCCTCGGTGTGGACCCGTGACCACGCCCGCGCCATGCGGATGTCCCGGGCGCTGGAGTTCGGCTGCGTCTGGATCAACACCCACATCCCGTTGGTGGGCGAGATGCCCCACGGCGGCTTCGGCAAGTCGGGGTACGGCAAGGACCTGTCGGCCTACGGCCTGGAGGACTACACCCGGATCAAGCACGTCATGACCGCCCTGTGAGGCGCGGGGCGGGTGCACCGGCACCCGCCCCGCACCCC
>NZ_VKHS01000990.1 GCF_014141525.1 Streptomyces calidiresistens | reverse complement strand
GGCTTGTGGAGGTACTTGTGGGCGGCGAGTTCCTGGCGGGTGGCGGTGATGTCGCGGCGCAGGGTGGTGATGGTGCGGTGGTGGTGGATGGCGGCCAGGGTGAGGGCGGTGAGGACGACGGTGAGCGTGAAGGGGGCCACGGTGCCTCCGGTGGGGATGTGCGCCGGCGTGCGCCGGATCACATAAGGGTGGGGAAAGCACCGTTTTTCCACAAGTGGGGCGACCTGACGGGCTGTTGATTGCCTGCGCAACCATCTCGGGGCCAGGTCGTTGCGGGTTCGTGACATCCGTGGCCAGGGGTTCACGCTGTGTTGCGGTACTCACGTTCGACGAGGTGTGTGAGGGCTCGCTGGAGGACCCGGCGACGGTCCAGTTGGGTGAGTGGTTCCAGCGCCAGGCGGATGATGCCGTAGGCGCGTTCGACGTCGGGGCCGGCGGTGTCGGCGGAGGGTTCGGCGTCGGCTTCGAGCATGAGCGCCAGCTCGGTCGCGGCGTCCCGGCGGCCGGTGGCGTCGAGGTCTTGGGGGGTGAGGCCGACGACGTGGGCCATGCGGGCGATGGTGTCGGCGGGGGCGCCTGACACGGGGACGTAGTTGCCTCGGCCGACGACTTGGTAGCCGGAGGCGATTTGTCGCCATCGGCCTTCTGAGATGCCGGCGGCTTCGGCTGCGCGGCGGACGGAGATGCGGGCGCGCTTTTGCGCGGCAGTGATGGCGGCGCCCTCGGGGGTGGGTGCCGGACGGCTGGTGGTCATGGTGCGAACTTTCGCACACCTTCGCACCTGCGGTCACCAGGGCTCTCGTAGACGGCGCGATGCATATGCCGTGCGCCGGCGTGCCGGGCGCACATCGGCCACACGACTTCGCACGAATCGAGCAGACTTGCTCGCCTTCGCGCGAACTTCGCACTATGGTGGTCGGCATGCACCAAGCACGACGTCCTCCCAAGGACCCCCTTGACCATGACCCGGACGCGGTGCGAGCGGCGCGTGAAGCCGCAGGTCTGACACGTACCGCGCTGGCCCGGGAGGTGGGTGTCTCCCTCTCCCTGATGTCCGAGATCGAAAGCGGCACCCGGAACTGCACCCCGGAACGGATGGCGGAAATCGCCCGCGTTTTGGGGGTGGATCCGGATCTGCTGGCCCGTTCGCCCCGGGTGGTGCCGTGCCCCCGGTGTGAAGGCGTGGGCCGGGTGCTGGAGCCCCGGCAGGAAGTGAGCGCCGCATGAAGACCGACCCGAGGAACGCGGAGCCGCAGGCTGCGGTGCGGCGGCACACCTACGAGGAGGCCTCCGCTGCCCTGAAGGGGGTGGGGGTGCGGTGGTTGCAGCGCAACCTGCACCGCCTCCCGCATACCCGACTCGGGCGGACCGTGTACTTCACGGACGCCGACCTGGAGCGGATCGACCACCTGTTCCACCAGGAGCCCGAGAGCGCGCAGCGCCGGGCGGTGGGGGAGTTGCGGCCGAGCCCGGGCAACGCCCGCGCCAAGCAGCTCCGGGCGATCTAGCCCCCTCCATGAGGAAGGGCCGCTCCGTTGCTTGCCGGCCCGGAGCGGCCCCTTGCGTCACATCACACAACCCCGATGACTGGGAGTAGACATGTCCAATCGTAGCGTGCCCGTAGGGCGTTGGGGCCGCGCGAAGCTGAATCCCTTCGCGAAGCCGACGGGCCGTCACCGCCGGGTCGGCCCGGCGCCGGAGCCGCTCGGCCCGCTGTCCCCTGTCTCTTAGACCCCTCTGACGCT
>NZ_VKHS01000099.1 GCF_014141525.1 Streptomyces calidiresistens | reverse complement strand
CCCCCCCGCCCGCCGAGAACGAGCAGCCGGCCGTTACCACCGAACCACTCCTCCTCGGTTGCGACGCCGAGGACCTGCGTCGCCTCGGCGTCGCAGACGCCCTCATCGACCTTGCCCTCACCGTCACCGCCGAAGAAGAACTCGACCAACTCATCGCCGGCGCACCGCGCCTGACCGCCGAGGTCCTCACCGGGCTCGGCTCCGGCATGACCGTCGACGAGGTCGAACGCGAAATCACCCAGCCCGCTTCCACCGAGCTCGAACCGGGCTTCGAGAACGACATGAGCGCGGCTCTCACCCGGACCGCGGTCACCACGGTCGACGACGACATCCGCAACGTCCTGGCCGAGGGCGACTTCCGCGCGTGGAAGGTCTACCTCCATCCCACCCAACGCAAGATCGTCGAACGCAACTACAGCAAGCCCGCCCGGGTCAGCGGCGGACCCGGCACCGGCAAGACCATCATTGCCCTGCACCGCGTCGCCCGCCTCGCGGCCGCCCTGCCCCCCGGCCACGGCAAGCCGATCCTGCTGACCACCTATACCAAGAACCTCACCGCTGACCTGCGTTCCCGGCTCACCTCACTCGTCGACCCGGCACTGCTGAGCCGCATCGACATCAAGCACATCGACCAGCTCGCCCAAGGGGTCCTCACCGAGAACACCGCCCCCGGCGCGCAGCGCAGCCTGATCAGCGACGACCGGGCCCTGGACATCCTGCGCGAGGTTCTCTTCGAACACGACGAACAGCGCTGGGACGCCGAGTTCCTCTTCGACGAATGGGAACAGATCGTCCTCGGCCAATCCCTGGCCACCCGCCAGGACTACTTCAAGGTCCGTCGCGCCGGTATGGGCCGCGCCCTCAACCGGCCCGAACGCGCGGCCATCTGGAAGCTGCTCGACCAGTTCACCCTGCGCCTCAACGGACTGGGTCGCGAGACCTGGGCCCAAGCCGCCGAACGCGCGGCCCGCTACGAGATGGAGCGCGCCCGCAAGATCCGGACCCGGGCCGAACACAAGGAGGCCATCGGCGGCGGGGACCTGATCCATTTCGATGACAACAGCTCCGCCATGCGCTACCTCCGTCACCGGTACCGGCACATCGTCGTCGACGAGGCCCAGGACCTCAGCCCGGCCCACTGGAAGATGCTGCGCGCCATGGTTGCGCCCGGCCCGAATGACCTGTTCATCGCCGGCGATACCCACCAGCGGATCTACGACCGGCAGGTCACCCTCTCCACCGTCGGTATCAACATCCGTGGCCGTTCCTCAAAACTGACCTTGAGCTACCGCACCACCCGAGAGATCCTCCACCAGGCAGCCAAGATCGTCCACGGGACCACGTACGACGACCTTGACGACGGCACCGACACCCTCGACGGTTACCACTCGCTGCTGCACGGCCCCTCCCCCCAATACGTCGCCTGCGCCGACTGGACCGACGAGATCACCCGGCTCGCCGAGGCGCTCAAGCAGTGGCGCGCGGAGATCACCCGGCCAACCGAGGACGGCACCGTACGCGACCCCAACGGTGCCATGGCCGTCTGCGTCGCCGACGGAGACATGGCCGGCCGGGTCGCCGCCGACCTGGAGACAAAACACGGCATCACCACAGCGACCCTCACCAAGGACGGACCACAGGGCGGCGGGGAGGTTCACATCGGAACGATGCATCGTTTCAAAGGGCTCGAGTACCAGAAGATCGCGATCGTCGGGGTGTGCGACGGCATCCTCCCGCGCAACGCCCTCATCGAGAAGTACAAGACGACCGACCCCAAGCGGTATGAACGCGAACTCAAGAAGAGCCGCAACCAGCTCTTCGTCGCCATCACCCGAGCTCGCGACGCCTTGCGCATCTCCTGGCACGGCAGGCCAAGCCCGTTCCTACCGGTGTAGACCCGAACGTATGCTGCGACGCTGCGACGCTGCGACGTGCAGCCGCCCAACCCCCTCATCACCCTGGCGGAGATCTGTCTCTCTCGCTGGGAGAGCAGACCTCGGAGGGGCACGACAGCCAGGGAGCACGAGCCATCCCGGTCTCGCTCGTCCCCGGGCCTTCCCTGCCGGGGTTGAGCATCAGCCGGCCGACTGATCGGGGACCGCCCGAAGGTGGCGCTGTCCGCGGGCTCGGGGGACGAGCTGGACGACGGCTTCAGCGGCTTCGCGGGCGAGGTCGTCGAGGACGGCCTGGTAGATGTCGCGGGTGATACGGGTGTCGCTGTGACCGAGGGTTTCGGAGACGACCTTCACGTCCACGCCGGCCGCGAGCATCAGCGTCGCGGCGCCGTGGCGCAGGTCGTGGAGGCGGATGGGCGGCAGCCCGGCCTCCGCCACGAGACGCTCGAAGAGGTCGGTGACCTTGCCGGGGTGGAGCAGGGTGCCGTTCTCCTCGGTGAAGATGCGGCCGGTCTCCACCCACGCGTCACCCCACTCGGCGCGCTCCCGCTCCTGCTGCTCGCGGTGCGCCTTGAGGTCCTCGTTGGTTTCCTTGTCGAGCGCGATGACGCGGATGCCGCTGTTGGTCTTGGGGGCTCCCTCGATGACCTCCCAGCCGTCCTGGACCAGCTGCGTCGCCACGGCCAGTGAGGAGCCGGCGTAGTCGTGGTCCACCCAGCGGGGGCCGCAGCCCTCGCCGCGACGGAGCCCTCGGAAGGCGATGAGCCGCCACATCACCCTCAACCGGTGGCTCTCGGTGTGATCGAGGAAGCGCCCGGTCTGTTCCGGTGTCCAGACCATGACCGGAGAGGGCTTCTCCCCGGTCGCCTCCCAGCGGGCGATGCGCTCGTCGGTCCAGATCAACGCCTTGGGTTTGGTGCCGGGCAGCAGCTCGACGTGCTCGGCCGGGTTGAAGTTCGGCATTCGCTGCTGGGCGATCGCAACGTTCAGCGCCGCGCGCAGGGTGGCCTTGATGTGAGGTTGTGTGTTGAGGCCGGTGGGGCGGCGGAAGGGCGGCATCCGGTCGATGGCCGCCTTGAGGTGCTTCCGGCGGAGGCGGTTCTCCGCGCCCTTGAACGGGATCGACTTCAGTTCATCGACGGCCGCCCGACGCTGGGCGTTCTGTTCCGTGATCTCGATGTTCGCTTCGTTGATCGCCTCGAACATCCTGCTGATGTGGGCGACCCGGAGTTTGTCGAGCCGCAGGTGGCCCAGATGGGGCTTCAAGTGGACCCGTATGTCGACCTCATACCGCTTGACCCCGTTGGGACGCAGGCGCTTCTTCCCGGCCAGCCACTCCTCGAGCCACTCCTCGACGGTGGTCTTGGGGTCGAGTGGTTCTCCGACCCTGAAGCGTCGCCGGGTTTCGTCGTAGTCGGGCAGTGGATCTTTCTTCTTGGCGCACTCCTCCAAGAGATCGCTGATGGCGACCTGACCGGGAAGATCGTCCTTCTCCGGTATCGCCATCAGCGCACGGATCCTGCCCAGTTCCTCGGTCGCCTCCTTGGAGGTGGCGAAGCCCGAGCGGCGGAACCGGCGGCGAGTGCCGTCCCGGCGGGGCTCCAGCTCCTGGAGAACGTTCCAGGTGCCGTGCCGCCGGTTGGACAGCTTCGGGCAGCGCGCGCCGTACTCCTTCCCGGTCTCGGGATCCCGGCAGAAGCATCGACGGGTGGCGGAGCCCTTCTTCACCTGGCATCCTCCGACTCGGCAGTCCGCACCTCGTCCGGCAGGGGCGGTGGTTGCAGACCGTTTTCCCGCATCCGCTGCCGCAGAGCACGAAGTTCCCTCCGGTCCTCGGCTGCCAGCTCCTCATACGAGGCCGCCACCTCCAGCAGTGCGGCACGACGGGCCGGGTCCAGCGTCGTGGTCGCTTTCCGCCGTCGCTCCTTGGCGAGTTCGGTGGAGGCGATGGCGGTCGCGACGGCGTCGCTGTGCGCTCGGAACGTGTCCAGGAGGTGCCGGGCGCTGTTCTCGGGGGCGGGTGCCCGTAGGGGGGTCTCGCCGGTGAACCAGGCGAGGCCGTCCCAGACCGGGACTTCTCTTCCCGGCAGGACCTCGACCGTGGGGGCAGAGCCGAGTGGGAAGAGCAGGGCGACCGGGGGGACCCCGAGCACCCGGGCGAGGACCAGGAGCTCGGCGAGATCGACCGAGGCGCGACGGCCGGTCTCCAGGTTGGTGATGGTCGTCTTCTGTACGGGGGCGCCGAGGGCGGCGCAGGCGTCGGCGGTCTCCGCCACGGTGAGGCCGGCGGCCTTGCGCGCGGCACGGATCTGCTCGGCCACCCGGGCGGTGAGCTGCGCGGACCAGTCATCGGTTGTCATGGGTGCAATTCATACATCAAAAAAGTGTTGTCGCCACATCCGTGATACCTGTTCTCCGTCAGCTGAGTCCTCGGACGATCGGAGAGCACGATGGCCACTGCCGGTGAAGGCATGACCCGCGACGAGCTGCTGGCCCTGCCGGCGGCGATTGACCTCGACACCGCCAACCGCGCGCTGTCGATAGGCCGCAGTACCGGCTACGCCCTGGCCAAGCGAGGCCGGTACCCGGTCAAGGTGCTCCGGCTCGGCAACGCCTATCGCGTGATCACCGCCGACCTGCTCCGCGTCCTCGCCATTGAGCCGAGTGCGTCGGAGATCGCCGAGCCGGGGCTGTGCGCGTGAGCGGAGAGTGTTAGGCGATGGTGGTCCAGGCCCAGGGGCGGGGGCCGTGGTGGCCGCGGAGGCAGGCGAGGCGGTACCGGGCCTGATGGAGGGGGATGGTGCCCTGGTCGGCGAGTTGGAAGGCGACGGTGGTGGCGCGGAGCTCGCGAATGCTGCGGAGGGTGGGGTAGCCGCCCCAGTCGCGTACGTCGTAGCCGTAGGCGGTGCAGTACGCCTCGAAGGCTTCCCGGGGGTCGCCGGTGTGCATCATCAGGGTGGCGAGCTTGGTGCGGAGATCGCGCGGGAGCGGGCGTAGGCGTCGGAGTGGTGCAGCACGGCCTGCCGGAGGTGGCCCCCCGGGCAGCGGGGCGAGGCGCCGGAGAGCAGGGCGAGGTCGAAGATGGCGGGACCGGTGTCGCCCTGGTGTTGGGCTTAGTCGTAGTAGGCCATCCACGGGGCGTCGTGGTCGTTTCAGCAGGCAGGACAGGAAAGGCCACCCCCCCGCCACGCCTCCGCACCGCCGTACACCGCCTCATGACGGTCGACGTCAGCCCCACCAGCCCCGTCATCACCGACGGCCGTCTCACCCACCTCACGGACTGGATCACCGCCTTCCACTGGCTGGGCCGGCAGCCGGCGGACCTCAATCACCGGGGCCATCTCGTACGGGGCCTCCGAGGCGTACTGGCCCATCACGTCATCTTCCACTGGAACCGCCCGGGCCTCCCGGCGAGATCCAGCACACCCTGTCAACACTCGCGAAAGAGGTAGTCATGGGAACGAGCGACCACGCCGCGTCGCCCCACGCCGAGAGCCGGCAGCGCACTACGGTCACCGAGGTGAAGACCGACACCATCGAAACAAGCGACGCCGACCGCCTCCGCAACGAGCTTGTCGACCGCCTGATCAAGGACGGCAGTGTGCGAACGCGCAGCGTCGAGGACGCCATGCGCTCCGTCCCCCGCCACCTCTTCGTTCCCCAAGCCTCCTTGGAGCAGGCGTACGGCAACGCCCCGGTCAGCATCAAAGACGACGACAACGGCGCCTCCATCAGCTGCGCCTCGCAGCCCGACGTCGTCGGCCTCATGCTGGAACAGCTCGATGTCGAACCCGGCCAGAAGATCCTTGAACTCGGCGCCGGGACCGGCTTCAACGCAGCCCTCCTCGCTCACCTCGCCGGCCCGAACGGCCACGTCACCACCATCGATGTCGACCACGACCTCGTAGACGGCGCCCGCACCGCCCTCGCCTCCGCCGGCCTCCGCAACGTGGACGTCATCCACGGCGACGGCGCCCTCGGCTACGCCTCCAACGCCCCCTATGACCGGGTCATCGCCACCGTCGGCGCCCACGGCGTCCCCCATGCCTGGCTCGACCAGCTCGCCCCGACGGGGCGCCTGCTCACCCCCCTGCGCCTGCGCGGCAGCGTCTCCCGCTCTATCGCTTTCGCTCCGCAGCCCGACGGCATCTGGCGCAGCGTCTCCAGCCGGATGAACACCTTCATGCCCCTGCGGCGCGGCATCGCCGACGACCCCCGCACCATCGTGCCTCTCGCCCCCGACAACGCCGTCACCCTCGTCACCAACGGCGACCAGACCGTCAACGCCGAAGCCCTCACCGATGTCTTCCACCAGCCCCGCACCGAGGCATGGACCGGCGTCACCTTCCGGGGCCCGGAGTCAGCCGAATGGCTGGAGCTATGGCTGACCTGCACCCTCCCCAACGGTCTCAGCCGTATGCCCACCACCCCGCGGGCCATCGACAACGGCCTGGTCACTGCCCCCTACCCCTCCTCCACCGCGACCTTCGACGACAGCGGCACCCTCACCTACCTCACCCGTCGCCCCGCCGTCCACAAAGCCCCCGACGGCGCCACCCTCTACGAGTTCGGTGTCATCGGCCACGGCCCCCACCACCACGCCCTCATCCACCACGTCGCCGATCACATCCGCGCTTGGGACCGCGACTTCCGTAACCGCGACGTGGACTTCGAGATCCACCCCCTCATCGCTCCACACCCCGCACCGCAGCCCGGTCGCTTCTCCTTCGACAATGCCCTGAACCGCATCGTGATCACCTGGCACTGAGATGGACGCCGACCGGGTAGCCCGGCGCTTCCCCCTCGTGCCCCGCCCACGCCCGGCCTGCCCACCTTTCGCCGACCGCGTCTACGAGATCAGCGACCTCGCCCACGCCGCCCGAACCACCCCTCACCTCCTGAAGACAGCCCTCTCAACACCAGACGGTTACGTAGCCCGCGAACTGCTCACCCACCCCAACCCCTCGCTCGTGCTCGAAAACAAGGAGAAACAAGCCCTCACCACAGCCCTCCGCGCCTTCGCCCTGAACCAGGGCAGCATCCCCGAGAACCTGCAGCACGAACTCGAAGAATCGGCCGCGCTCAGCGATTCGGTCATCACCCACCACACCGCCCCCTGACTCGCCCCACGGGGTGTGACCCGGACGTGCAGGAAATAGGGTGATCGATGGTGCCGGCGCCAGTCATCGGGCATGACCCGGGCGGTGGCAGGCGCCGGTGACAGCCGGGGCGCTCGCCCGCTGCCGTATCCGCTCAGGCGTTACACGTCGCCATCGCGGTCGTCGTCCGTGATGCCCGGGTGTTGCTCGTGTGCCGGCGCGATGACGGCGCGCCCGGCCCGACCTGGCATGTTCCCTGACACCGAACCTGGATCGTTTGCCAGGGAAGTTGGACAACCACTACGTTCCTGCCATTGATCTTGGACCGATGGGGTTGGGGGCAGGGTGGGGGGCGTCCGCTCTTGCGTACGGCGATGCTGCGTTGTCGGCCTTTGAGCTGGACTTCTTCGAGTCCGGGCAGCGACGGCGTGGGCCCTTGGGGCAGGTCTGGGGTACGCGGTTCGAGGCGGCGGCACCGGTCCGCGACTTCCGGTGGACCAAGGGTGTTGAGAGCTTCGCGGGCTGGTACTACTGCGTGACGGCTCGGGACCACGTCGGCTACGAGTCGTGGCTGGAGCGGGACCGCCTGATCCTGATGGACCGCGATCCGCAGGTCGTGGGGATTGCTTCGCAGCCGTTCTGGCTGCACTGGCATGACGGCACCCGTTCACGGCGGCATGCGCCTGACTACTTCGTGCGGCTTGCCGACGGCCGCGGCCGTGTCGTTGACGTGAGGGCCGATGACCAGGTCGACGAGGCAGCCGCGGAGTCGTTCACGGCCACGCGGCATGCCTGTGAGGCGGCGGGGTGGGAGTTCGTCCGGGTCGAGGTGCCGGATCCGGTGTTCATGGCAA
The DNA here is from genome assembly GCF_014141525.1 of Streptomyces calidiresistens. GTDB lineage: Bacteria > Actinomycetota > Actinomycetes > Streptomycetales > Streptomycetaceae > Streptomyces > Streptomyces calidiresistens. The sequence continues at coordinate 3,024 of NZ_VKHS01000099.1, read as the reverse complement.
ATGTGCGGTGGCTGGCGCGCTACCGGCGGCGCCGGTGTCTGCGGTGGCCTGTCGCAGCACGGCTGCTGGATGTGTTCGAGGAGCCCGTGCCCTTGCTGGCCGGAGTGGTGGAGGTGGGCGACCGGCTGGAGGTGCTGCCGGCGCTCTTTCACCTGGTGTGGTCCGGCGTCCTGGCCGCTGACCTGCGCGGAGAACTGCTGCACGACGACAGCCTGGTCTGGAAGGAGCGGGTTCGGTGAACGGGATGCGCAGGCCGGCGGGGATCGGGGTCGGGGCCTGGGTCCGCTTCGGCGGGCAGGTCCGGACGGTCACGGCGGTGACCACGACCACGGTGAAGCTGACTGAGACGGACGGGCCGGTGGTGGTCGTCGAGCTGGACGCGCTGTTGAAGGACGAGGACTTCGCAGTCGTCGACATCCCCGTGCGCCAGCCGCTGCCGGCGGCCTCGTTTCTGGAGACGTTCCCGAAGGCGGTGATGGAGAAGGCCCTGTGGTGGGAGGGGCACATCCTAGAGGTCCTGCACGGGCTGCCGCCGACCGCCGAGCCGGGGACACGCCCGCGGCCCGGCAGCGGGCCAAGGCCGCCGAGCTGACCGCCGCTGGCCACAAAGTGGCTGCTCAGACGGTCGCGAACTACCGGCGTCGCTACCAGGCCGACGGGGTCGTCGGGCTCGCGGACCACCGTCCTGTCCACAAGAAGCGCGAGTTCGGCTCCGTGGATGACGCCGTGGTCGCGGCCATGCGGCAGGCCATCGCCGAGGCGACGGACGCCTCGACCCGCCGGGGAACGTTCCTGCTCTGGCGGACCGGCGAGATCCTCAAGGAGACATCAGCCGGCCAGGCGGTCAAGCTGCCGTCCGAGCGGACCCTCTACCGGCTGCTGGACAAACTCACTCGGAACACGCACACCTTCGGCTCGGCCACGACCCGCAGGTCACGGGCTCACGGAGCCAGTGGCGAGTTCGGCGAGCTGTCGGTGTTCGCGCCGGGCGAGGTCATGCAGATCGACTCCACCCCGCTCGACGTCTTGGTTCTCCTGGACAACGGAGTGGTGGGCAAGGTGGAGCTCACGGCCATGATCGATGTCGCGACGAGGTCGCTGACCGCGGCGGTGCTGCGGCCCACGACGAAGTCGGTCGACGCCAGCGTGCTGCTGGCTCGCACCGTCACCCCGGAGCCGATGCGCCCGGGATGGGTGGACGGGCTGAGGATGTCCCGGTCGGTGCTGCCGCACCGGCGTCTGCTGACGCTGGACGAGCGCCTCGAGCACGCTGCGGCCCGGCCTGTGATCGTCCCCGAGACGATCGTCTGCGACCACGGCAAGGTCTTCATCTCGCGGAACTTCAAGTCCGCCTGCCGCTTCCTGGAGATCGAGTTCCTGCCCACCCACAAGGGCTCGCCCTTCGAGAAGGGGCATATCGAGCGGATGCTCGGCTCGGTGGCCTCGCTGTTCGCCCAGTTCCTGCCCACCTACACCGGCCGCAGCCCCGAACACCGAGGCCGGAACCTGGACCAGGGGCGAGCATGGTCCCTGCTAGAGCTCCAGGACCTGCTCGACGAGTGGATCGTCGCGAAGTGGCAGAACCGGCCGCACGACGGGCTGCGTGACCCGGCCCACCCGGGCCGGCTGTTCACGCCGAACGAGAAGTACGCCGCCCTCGTCGAAGCCTGCGGCTACGTCCCGGTCGCCCTGGGCGGTGACGACTACATCGAGCTGCTGCCCGCCGAGTGGCGGGTCGTCAACGATTACGGCATCAAGATCAAGAACCGCACCTACAACAGCGCTGACCTCGGCCCGATGCGGCGCCAGCACTCCGGCGTCACAGCGAAACGGGGCCTTTGGGAGGTCCACCGCGACCCCTACGACGTCTCCCGGATCTGGGTACGCAACCACCGTGGCCGGGGCGAGTGGGTGCCGGCGTTCTGGAAGCACCTGAACCGCGTCCCGGTGCCCTTCGGCGAGCTGGCCTGGGACCACGAGGCCCGCAAGCTGCCCGGCGCCACCGAGGCCGAGATCGCCGACGCGGTCGCCGCCCTGCTGACCCGGGCCCATGCCGGGCCTGAGCAGGCGCAGAAGGCCAAGACCTCGAAGAAGGACCGCCGGGTCGCGGCCCGCACCAGGGCCGCCCGCCCCTCGACGCCGCTGCCGCCACCCGCACCGGCCCCGGAGCCTGAACCTGTCAGCGAGGCCGTCGGCGATGAGCCCGCCGAGGCGGAGGAGCCGCTGGCCGACGTGATCCCCCTGGGTCTGTTTGATCCCCGCGAGAACCCCTGGAAGCGCACATGACGACGCCGCAGACCATGGCCGCCGACGCAGAGCGGCACCTGAGCACGCGGGCGGGCTGGCACGAGTTCACACAGGAACCGCCCGCGCCACCGGTCCTGCTGTCCGCGGACGAGTACGCGGCGCTGGACGACGCGGACCGCGAACGCTACGACGAAGCACGTCTGGACTATCACGCACGCCTGCGAGTGGTGGCTACCTCCACGGTCCGCCATACCGTCACCAGCGGACGCCGGCTCGTCCTGCTGAACCGTCACGCCATCAGCGCCCGCCGCGGATTGATCGTGTCCGGTCCGGCCGGCACCGGGAAGACCATCGCGATCACGCAGCTCGGACTCGCCCACGAGCTGCAGGACCGATCCCGTCACCCGACCTCGCCCGACCGGATCCCGGTCCTCTACGTCACCGTCCCGCCGGCCGCCACACCCCGCATGATCGCAGCCGAGTTCGCGCGCTTCCTGGGCCTGCCCACGACCCGCCAGTTCAACATCACCGACATCATCGAGTCCGTCGTCGGCGTCTGCACCAAGGCCCGCACCGGCCTGATCCTGGTCGACGAACTCCACAACATCTCGCTCACGACCCGGCACGGCGCCGAGGTCGCCGACACGCTCAAGTACTTCTCCGAACGCATCCCGGCCACGTTCGTCTACGCCGGTATCGACATCGAGCACAGCACCCTGCTCTCCGGCACCCGCGGCGCCCAGATCGCCGGGCGCTTCACCCTCATCCCCTCCCACC
>NZ_VKHS01000989.1 GCF_014141525.1 Streptomyces calidiresistens | reverse complement strand
CCCTCCCCACCGGCCCCGCCGCCGTCACCGACCGTCGGGCTGCGGATGACGGGGGTCCACCACGGCTACGGGGAACGCACCCTGCTCACCGACGTCTCGTTCACCCTCCGGGCGGGGAGCTGCCTCGTCGTCCGGGGCGGCAACGGCACGGGGAAATCCACCCTGCTGCGCCTGGCCGCCGGCCGCGAGAGCCCCCGGGCCGGCACCGTCACCCTCGACGGCCGGCCCTCCGACGAGGACGACCCGCGCCAACGCGCCCGGGTCGCCGTCGTGCTGGAGGACGACGCCCACCACCCGGACCTCTCGGTCCGCGAGCACCTGCTGCTCGTCGCCCTCGCCCACGGCCGCGGCGAGTCGGCCGAAGAGGTGGTGGACGGGGTGGTGGCCGACCACGGGCTCACCGGACAGGCCGATCTGACGCCCGACCACCTCTCCTCCGGGCAGCGCCGGGCGTTCGCCCTGGCCGCCGCCTTCGTCCGCCCCCACCGCCTGTTGATCCTCGACGAACCCGAATCCGGCCTGGACGGGCGGGCCCGACACCGCCTGGCCGACCGCCTGAACTCCGCCCGGGCCGGGGGCGTCGCCGTCCTTCTCGCCACCCACGACGACCGGCTCGCCGGGGCCGTCGCCGACACCGGCCTGCGGTTCGCGCCGGACGGCCGGCTCCTCCCCGACCCGCCGGGGGACGGGGTCCGGTGACCGGAACACCCGCCCCGCCGACCGCTCCCGTTCCCGGCCCGGCCGGTTCCTCCGGCCCGTTCGACCCGCCCAGCCCGTTCGACCCCCCGGCCGACACCGGCCGGGAGGCCGTCCGCCGACGCACCGCGGGGGTCCGGGCCCTGCTGCGCCGCGCCCGCGCGGAGACCCGCCGGGCGCGGCGGCGCAGCGTCCTGTACACCGCCTACTGCACCGTCCTGCTGGGGGCGTTGTGGGGGGTGCCGCCGCTGTGGGCGGTGGTGCGGGCCGGCACCGGCGGCCGGCTCGACGGGCCGGTCACCGACCACGTCCTCGCCGCGCTGCCCTCACTCCTCCCGGCCCTGTGGGCGGCGGCGGTGCTCGCCCTCGTCCTGCGGGGCGTGCGGTGGGGCCCGCCCGCCCCCGACCGGGCGACGATCGCCTGGCTCCTGGCCCACCCCCTGGACCGGCGGGCCCTGCTGATGCCCCGGTGGGTGGTCTCCGTCGCCCTCGCCACGGCCGCGACCGCCGCGGTGGGGGCCCTCGGCGGCCTGCTGGTGTTCGCGCTCGGCGCCGGCGGCCCGGTCGCCGCACCGCTCGCCGGGGCCCTGGCCGGCGGCTCGGCCGGGTGCGTCGGCACCTGTCTGGCGGTCCCCGCGCAGCGGGTCGCGACGCTCGCCCCCACCCGGCACCGGCGGATCGTCCGGGCCGCACGGGGCGGGGCGACGCTGCTCGCGCTGCCGTTCCTCGCCGGTGCCCTCGGAACCGGGGCCGGCGGATCCGAGGGGGCCGCGCGGTGGATCCCGGCCTGGTCCGGACCGTGGGGATGGGCGACGCTGCCGCTGACCACCGGCCCGGACACCCCCCTCGGCGGCGGGTGGGGCCTCCCCGTGACGGGGGGCGTCCTCACCCTCGCGACGCTGGTCGCCGTGGCCGTGTGGGCGGCACGGGGCATCGACCGGATACCGACCCGACTGCTGCGGGAACGGGCCGAGACCGCGCCGCGGGTGCGGGCCGCCCGGTACACCCTGGACCTGCGCGCGGCCCGGATGGCGGCCCGCCCGCCCCGGCG
>NZ_VKHS01000988.1 GCF_014141525.1 Streptomyces calidiresistens | reverse complement strand
GGTCCGGGGCACGCGCCCGGCCCCGCCGTTCGGGCCCCTTCGGCCCGGGGCACGCGCCGCTCGCCGTCGCCTCCTGTTGCCCGGCGTCTTCTTCCCGGCCGTTCCCCCGGGCCGTTCCCCCGGACCGATGAGCCGCTCCGATGAGCCGGGCATCGAACGACCGCGCACCCCCGCCGGTGGCCGTCCGGTCGGGGGTGCGCGGTCGTGGGCGGACCGTGCCACCCGGTGTGACGGGGCCCTTCTCAGGCCGCGAACGCCGGTGCCGGCGGCGCGGTGGGCACGGCGTCCCACTGATCGTCCGCGACATCCCACTGGTCGTCGCCGAGACGGAGCTTCGTCTCGGCCGTGCCGTGCGCCCGGGTGGGGGCGACGCCGGAGGTCGAGCCGAGGACCCCGACGACGAGCAGTGCGGCGGAGAGGGCCGTCACGGGCCGGGCCAGGCGGAGGGCCGGGAAAACCCCGGAAAGCCGGGAAAGTCGGGAAGACCCGGAAGAGGAGTGCCGAGCGCAATTCATCGTATCTCCAGTGATACTGCGACAGTGGTATCGGCCATCGGGCACTCCCTCAGATTGCCGGCGACGGAAGACCGGTTCGATACGTCCCCGGTGTCCTATGCTGGAGTGGCAACTTGTGGATCGCGGCGGAATGTCGAGCCCCGGGGGAGCCATGGACGAGCCACCGCTGTTGGACGAGTTGGCCGTGGACGCCTACCGGGCGGCGGTGCGCGCCGGTGTCTTCTCGGACGAGGCGATCTCCGAGGAGCTGGGGGTGGAGCCCGCCCGGGTGGGGGAGGCCCGGAAAGCCCTGGAGGAGCTGCGGTTACTGGGGCCCCTCGGGGACGACGAGAGGATCCGGATCCCGTTGGACCCGGAGATCGTCGAGGCCGAGTTGATCTCCCCCCTGGAAATGGCGATCGCCGAACGCCGTCGCCGAATCGTCCGAATACACGAACAGCTGCGCTCACTTGGACAGCTTTATCGCTCGATTGAGCAATTGCGGTACGAGGAGAATTCCATCCGCGTCCTCGACGACGCGGCCGAGGTGCGCCGGGAGATCGAACTGGCCCGTCACCGCTGCACCCGGGAGCGCATGAGCCTGCAACCCGGCGGCGGCCGATCGGCCGAACTCCTCCAACAGGACCTCGCCCAGACCCGGGAGCTGCTCCGGCGCGGTGTCCGCATCCGGACCCTGTACCAGCACACCGCCCGCGCGAGCCTGGCGACCCGGGCCTACGTCAAGCGGGTCTGCGAGGAGGGTGGTGAGATCCGCACCGCCGAGGAACTCACCGAACGCATCATCATCTACGACCGGCGCATCGCCTTCGTCCCCAAGGAGCGCAACGGTCGGGAGGCACCCGGCGCGGCCGTGGTCACCGACCCCACCCTGGTGGCCTACCTGTGCCGGTCCTTCGAGGCCACCTGGCAGGTGGCGCAGCCCTTCTCGCCCACCGATGTGGAGTCGGGGGCCGGTACCGGGGAGCGACAGACCGGCACCGAACTGCGGGAATCGATCCTCCGCCTCATGGCGATGGGGCTGAAGGACGAGGTGATCGCCCGTCGGCTGGGGATGGCCACCCGTACCTGCCGCCGCTACATCTCCGCCCTGATGGACGAACTCGGCGCCAGCAGCCGGTTCCAGGCCGGCCTGATGCTCGGTCGGCAGGAAGGGGGCGCGAAGCGGGAGGGCGACGCCCTCGCCGGGGGCGCCGGCGTCGGAACCGGCGGCTGAGCCGGGACCCGCCCCGACCCCCCTCCGTCC
>NZ_VKHS01000987.1 GCF_014141525.1 Streptomyces calidiresistens | reverse complement strand
GCAGGGCGGGGCGTACGGCATGCCCGGCACGTGGACTTCCCACTCGGCGGGGGTGATCGTGTCGCCCACGCCCGAGCAGAGCCCGGGGATGATCCAGTCGGGGTCGGTGACCAGGAGTTCGATGCTGTCCGCCGCCACCAGGAGCGTTCCCGAGTTGTGGGGGCTGAAGGCGACGGAGTCCGGCTTGCTCCTCCCGTAATGACCGAAGGAGGCCCGCCACTGCGGCGTCGCGGGGGTGCTCAGGTCCCATAGCTGAACGTGCCCTTCGCCCGTATTGGCCCAGGCCAGACTGCGGCTGTCCGGGGCGAACGCGACCGGGTGGCTGCCTCCTTCCTCGTAGAGGAGGGTGGGCTCTCCCGCCAGGCGGCCCTCCGCCACCCGCCAGAGCCGCAGGCGTTCCGAGAAGTCCGCGACTGCCAGGAGCAGCCCGTCCGGGGAGAACACGGCCCGGGCGACGGTCGAGCCCCGGGTCAGGCGCTGTTCCGGCAGCGGTTCGGGGGCGCGGGGGTCGGAGACGTCCCAGGCGAGAAGTGTGTCCATGACGGTGGCGACCAGCAGGTCGTCACGAGGGGAGAAAGCGACGGAGAAGGCCCTGGCGGGCATGGCGGCGAGCTGGGCGGGGCGGCGGGGGTCGCTGACGTCCAGGAGCCGGATCTGCGGGTTCTCGTCCCCGTCGCCGTTGTTGTCGGCAACGGCCAGCAGGCGTCCGTCCCGGCTGAAGGACACATCGGTGGCGCGACCGACCTCGGAGACCGTGACGAGCTCGGGTGCGTCCGGTGCGCCGGTATCGCGCAGCCGCAGCACCGGCTCGCCGTTCTCCACCTCGCCCAGGGCCAGGATCGCGCCGGAAGGACTGAACGCGAGCCCTCCGGCACCGACGGTCCCCGAGCCCGGCAGGTTGCTGAGCAGCCGCTGGCCGCCGGGTTCCGTCAGTTCCCAGAGGGCGCCGTGGGTGGAACCCTGGTAGGCGAGGAGCCGGCGCGGGCCGTTGGCGAAGACGGTGGAGATGTAGAAGCCTCCGGGGCGTTCGCCGAGACTGCCGGCCGCTCCCTCCCGTGGTGCGTCGTCGGCCAGCCATGTCGTGACCCCGTTCGCCGTGGCGTGCAGCAGGCGCCTGGTTCCGGGCAGAAAGCGGAGGGTGCCGGCACCCTGGCCGCCCTGCAGGAGGTCCCGCCGGGCGTGGGGCCGGGTGGTGTCGGTCGTCCAGAGCGTCACCTGTGGTCCGAAGCCGATGCATGAGGTGGCCAGGGTCCTGCCGCTGGCGCCGAAGGCCACGGAGATCAATTCTTTGTAACACTCGGGGAGGATGCTCTCGGTCGGTTCGACGGCTTCGGGCTGCCGGGGATCGGTGATCCGCCACAGGCGCAGCGCGCCGTGCCTCGATCCCTCGCTCACGGCTCTCGGGGCGGCCAGCATGGATTCGTCCGGATGGAACGCGACCCGGCGCAGCACTGTCCCCACGGGGTCCGGGTGCGTCTCCTCGGTGATCTCCGCGCCGGGCAGCGTGGTGATCGGCCGCGCGGGCACGGCCGGGTCCGCCAGGTCCCACAGCCGGATGGTGCCGTCCGTGCCGGAACTGGCGAGCAACGTGCCCGAGGGCGAGGCCGCGAGGGAATCCACCGCGCCGTCGTGGCCGGGCAGGGTGCGCGGGGGACGGTCGGTGCCCTCGGCGAGGGGCCACAGGGTGAGGGCGCCCTCGGCATCGCCCAGGGCCAGCAGATTCCGACCGGGAACGAAGACCAGGGAGGTGATGAGGGC
>NZ_VKHS01000986.1 GCF_014141525.1 Streptomyces calidiresistens | reverse complement strand
CCCCCGAGCCCGCCGACCCCGCAGCGGCGCCGGTCCCGGCACGCTCCTCGGTGGCCACCGACGTGCCCGTGCCCACCCCGCCGTTCCTCGGCACCCGGGTGATCAAGGGCATCCAGCTCAAGGAGTACGCCGACTGGCTGGACGAGGACGCCCTCTTCAAGGGGCAGTGGGGACTGCGCGGCAGCCGGGACGGGGAGGGCCCCGATTACGCCGAACTCGTGGAGACCGAGGGGCGCCCCCGCCTGCGCGGCTGGTTGGACCGCCTGCACACCGACAACCTGCTGGAGGCGGCCGTCGTCCACGGCTACTTCCCCTGCCGGGCCGAGGGCGACGACCTGGTGATCCTCGACGAGGGCGGTGCCGAGCGCACCCGCTTCACCTTCCCCCGGCAGAGCCGCGGCCGCCGCCTGTGCCTGGCCGACTTCTTCCGCCCCGCCGGGTCCGGCGAGACGGACGTGGTGGGGCTGCAGGTGGTCACCGTCGGCTCGCGGATCGGGGAGGCCACCGCCGAACTCTTCGCCGCCGACTCCTACCGGGACTACCTCGAACTGCACGGCCTGTCCGTGCAGCTGGCCGAGGCACTGGCCGAGTACTGGCACGCCCGGGTCCGCGCCGAGCTGGGCATCGCCGACGCCGACCCCACCGAACTGGCCGGCATGTTCCGCACCGAGTACCGGGGATGCCGCTACTCGTTGGGCTACCCCGCCTGTCCGAATCTGGAGGACCGCGCGAAGATCGCCGAGCTCCTGCGCCCCGAGCGCATCGGCGTGGTGCTGTCGGAGGAATTCCAGTTGCACCCCGAACAGTCCACCGACGCGATCGTCCTGCACCATCCCGAGGCCAACTACTTCAACGCCCGCTGAGCCCCGGCCGCGGGGGCGTCCCCGGTGCACACGCCCCCGCGCATCACCGCACCACCCGTTCGGCCCGCTCGTGCCGGGGTGTCCCCGGCGGCGGGGACGTACACTGAACGGTCCGGAAGAGGCCGGTGGTCGGTCCCGCGCGCGGGACCGACCACCGGCCTTCCCGTCCCTTCGGAGGTAGCCGCGGATGACCACCGTCCTTCCCGGGAGCGCCGGGTCCCCCCGCTCCGCCGCGCCCGCTCCGCACGCCGTCCTGCTGGACATGGACGGGACCCTCGTGGACACCGAGGACTTCTGGTGGGACGCGGAGGTCCGCGTCTTCGCCGAGTTGGGCCACACCCTCCGCGAGGAGGACCGGCGCGTCGTGGTCGGGGGCCCGATGACCCGCAGCGCCAACTACCTGATCGAGGTCACCGGCGCCGACATCGCCTACGAGGAACTCGCGGAACGCCTCAACGCCGCCTTCCTCGCCCGTCTGGACCTCGGCGTCACCCTCATGCCGGGCGCCGCCGAACTGTTGGCCGACCTCGCCCGCCACCGGGTGCCGGCCGCGTTGGTCTCCGCCTCCCACCGCGAGGTCGTGGACCGCATGCTGCGCGCCATCGGCGCCGAGCACTTCGCGCTCACCATCGCGGGCGACGACCTGACCCGCACCAAGCCCCACCCCGACCCCTACCTGATGGCGGCGATCGGCCTGGGCGCCGACCCGGCCGCCTGCGTGGCGGTGGAGGACACCGCCACGGGGGTCGCCTCGGCCGAGGCGGCCGGGTGCCGGGTGCTCGCGGTGCCCTCGATCGCCGCCCTGGAGCCGGCGCCGGGCCGGACCGTGGTCGACAGCCTGCGCGGGGTGAACCTGGGGTTCCTGCGGGGGCTGTGGGCCGAGCCCCTGCCCCCGGCC
>NZ_VKHS01000985.1 GCF_014141525.1 Streptomyces calidiresistens | reverse complement strand
GCCCCGGAGTGACGGTTCCCCGCCCCCGGCTCCCCCCGGGATCCACCGCGCCGAATGGGTGGCCAGGAAACCGGATAGGGGTGATCATGAGAGTTCCAGAGCGCACTTCCGTCGAGGAGGCACGGGTGGCCGAAACGCTGAAGAAGGGGAGCCGGGTGACCGGCACCGCGCGCGAACAGCTCGCGGCGGATCTCAAGCGCAAGTACGAATCGGGGGCGAGCATCCGGGCGCTGGCCGAGGAAACCGGCCGCAGCTACGGGTTCGTGCACCGCATGCTCAGCGAGGCGGAGGTGACCCTGCGCGGACGCGGGGGCGCCACCCGGGGCAAGCGGGCCGCCGCCGATTCCTGATCACCGGGACCGACGGGCGTCCCGCACCGCCCGTACGGCCCCCCGCCCGGGCCCCGTGGTCGGGGGAGCGTTACGCTGCCGGATATTACCGACGAGTAGTGTCGGGTGATGCCGACGCGTGACGTTCCGGAGGGGCCCATGACCCTGCTCGAGACCAACGGAGTGCGCCTGACCGCGGACGGGGACGCCCCGGCCGTCGCCACGGTCACCCTCACCAACGGGGCCAAGCGCAACGCCCAGACCCCGGGAACGTGGCGGGCCCTGGCCGAGGCCGGCCGTCTGCTGCCCGGTTCGGTGCGGGTGGTCGTGCTGCGTGCCGAGGGGCCCTCGTTCTCCGCCGGGCTCGACCGGCGTGCCTTCACCCCCGAGGGCATTCCCGGTGAACTCTCCACCCTGGAGCTCGCGCACCGGGACGACGCGGGCATCGACGCCGCCATCGCCTCCTACCAGGAGGCCTTCACCTGGTGGCGGCGCAACGACCTGATCAGTGTCGCCGCGGTCCGCGGGCACGCCGTCGGGGCCGGCTTCCAGCTGGCCCTCGCGTGCGACCTGCGGATCTGTGCCCCGGACGCGAGCTTCGCCATGGCCGAGACCTCGCTGGGCCTGGTTCCCGATCTGGCCGGCACCAAGCCCCTGGTCGACGCGGTCGGGTACGCCCGTGCGCTGGAGATCTGCGTGACCGGCCGCTCCGTCGGTGCGGAGGAGGCCGAGCGGATCGGCCTGGCCAACCTGGTGGTGCCCGGGGGCGACCTCGACGCGGCGGTCGCCGACCTCACCGCCGCGCTCCTCGCGGCGCCCCGGGACGCCGTGATCGAGACCAAGGCGTTGCTGCGCGGCGCCGCCGGACGCGACCACGACGAGCAGCGCGCCGCCGAACGGGCGGCCCAGGCCCGTCGTCTGCGGGACCTGGTCGGTCTGGCCGACTGAGCCGCCCACCGGGCCCGCGCCCGTGCGACGGACCGGACCGGTACGTCGCACGGGCGCGGAGGCCGTGACGGGCACGGCGGGGACGCGGGGCGCCGGGAATACCGGGATACCGGGGATGTCGGGGATGCCGCCGGGAGAGAGGGGTCAGGTCCCGTCGGCCTCCCCGTCGAGGCGCACCACCAGCACCCGCAGCCGTCGCCCGGCGGCCGCGGCACCGGCCCGTACGGCCTCCGCGACCGTGGCCCCCGCGTCGGCGTCCCGGGCCAGGACCAGTTGCACCTCCACCCACCCCGTCTCGTCCGTCGGGGTGATCCGCACGGAGCGGCCCGCGGGTCCGGGGAAGGGCACCGTCCCCCGCACCCCGACCGGGCCGGTGACGGCCTCCACCACCGCCCGCTCCCACGGGTCGGCGATCCCGGATGCCGCCCCGCTCCGTACCGGAGCCCGAGCGGCCGGGGTGTCCGGCACCGCCGACCCCCCGTTCCC
>NZ_VKHS01000984.1 GCF_014141525.1 Streptomyces calidiresistens | reverse complement strand
GGGGACGTTCGGGGGGCGGGAGGACCCGGTGGTGCCGGTCGGTTCGCCCGACCGCGGGTCCGATAACCCGATCCGTCCCGGTTCCCCCGTCGGGTCCACCGGGCCCGCAGGGGGACCGCCCCCGTCCGGGGAACCCGGGTGCGGGCCCTGTGCCGGGCGCGCCGATGCCTCGCCGGCGCGCGGGCGGTCACCGGCGTGGCCGCCGGGACCGTGACCGGCGTGCCCACCCGGACCCCCGCCGGCGCGTTTCGGGCGGCGGGGCGGGTCCGAGGCGCGGCGCATGGTCGGCTCGTGCGGCACCGGCTCGGGCGGTCGCACGGCGCCCAGCAGATCCACCGTCAGGGCGGCGGTCCACCCGAACTGCCGGGTGCCGCGGGCCCGTCCGGTGTACGGGTCGAGGTACTCGGCGAAGTCCGAGGCCACCGCCGAGGCCAGCACGGCGCCGCGCAGTTCCTCGGCGAGGGCGTGCTCCCCGTACTCCCGCAGCCCGCGCTCGATCAGCCAGTTGACGTTGAACCAGGCCGGGCCGCGCCAGTAGCGGGACGGGTCGAAGGCGGCGCCGAGCAGGTCGTAGCTGGGCACCATGCGGGTGGTCGAGCCGAGGCCGAAGTGCGGGCCGGTGAGGGTCCGCAGCAGCGCCGCGGAGACCTCCGGCGGCAGACCGGGGACGATCAGGGGGAGCAGGCCCGAGCAGCTCAGTTCGCGGATCGGCCCGCCGCCGCGCACGTCGTGGCACAGGAAGAGGCCGTGCTCGGCGTCCCACAGGCGCTCGACGAGGGCGTCGGTGAGGTCGGCGGCCCGCTCCCGGTGGGGCGCGGGATCGGCCCCGACCGCCGCGGCGATGTGGGCCAGGGCCCGCTCGGAGGCGATCAACAGGGCGTTGACCCCGGGGTCCTCGACGGCGAACCGGTGCGGGGAGGTCGCGTCGTCGTAGCCGTGGTCCCGGTAGTCGGCGGCCAGTCGTACGTATCGGCCGTAGTCCAGGTCGGTGGGGCGGTCGCAGGCGTCCCCGTGGTCGAGGTCGGCGCGGCGGAAGGTTCCGGCCCGGGCGGGCACGATGCGGCTCAACGGCTCGTCCCAGCAGGGGCTGTTGTCCATCCCGGACTCCCAGGGATGGACGATCGACACCAGCCCCCTGCCGCCGAGGTCGCGACGGTCGGTGAGGTAGCGCTGCCAGGCGACCAGCCGGGGGTACATCCGGGTGAGGAAGCCCCGCCGGGCGGAACCGGTCGGGTCGGCCAGGTGGACCAACCAGGTGGCGAGGGCGTGCACGGGGGGCTGGACCAGCCCCGAGGTCTCCACGCCCATCGGGGCCCCGGCCCCGGCCCCGGCGGTGGAGGAGCGCCAGAAGTCCGGGCTGGGGAAGTAGGCGCCCAGGGGCACGTCGGGGTTGAAGACGATGTGCGGCATCCGGCCGTCGGCCCACTGGGCGGCGAAGAGGGTCTCCAACTCGCGGCGGGCCCGGGCGGCGGAGAGCCGGCGCAGGCCGATGGCGATGAAGGCGGAGTCCCAGCTCCACTGGTGCGGGTACAGGCCCAGCGACGGAACGGTGGACGCACCGGTCCAGTTCTGCCTCAGCACCCGCCAGGCGTACTGGCGCAGCAGGTCGGGCGGGGGCGGCGCGGCGGGCGCCTCCCCGTCGTCCGGGCGCCCCGGGGCGACGGCGGCGAGGGCACCGCCGGCGTCCACCGCCGGGACGGGGCGGACGGCGGTCACCGGCGGATTGCCGGGGTGCGGGGCGACGGTGGTTCGGGGTGGGCTTTCGAC
>NZ_VKHS01000983.1 GCF_014141525.1 Streptomyces calidiresistens | reverse complement strand
GGGCGGAGGGGCGGGGGCCCCGGGAGCCGGCCGGGCCCGGGGCGACGCTCGACACCACGGCCCCGGGGCGTCGCGGTGTCGGCCCGGGGGAAAGCCGGAGAGAAGGCGGAGGAAAGCCGGGGAGCCGAAGGAGTCACCGGTGGGTCCGGCACGAGCCACCGGCCCACGGCGGGCGGATCGGCCCGGGGCGGGCCGCGAGGACACGGCGACTCCCGCCGGGGGAGGCGGCGGCGATCGGGGCGGGGACCGGGGTCGGTTCCCGCCCCGATCGCCACCGCCGTCCGGGCCCGGCGGCCGTCAGCCGTTCTTGATCCGGTTGGTCAGCTCGGTGACCTGGTTGTAGATCGAGCGGCGTTCGGCCATCAACGCGCGGATCTTCCGGTCCGCGTGCATCACGGTGGTGTGGTCGCGTCCCCCGAAGTGCTGTCCGATCTTCGGCAGGGAGAGGTCGGTCAGCTCACGGCACAGGTACATCGCGATCTGCCGGGCGGTCACCAGCATGCGGCTGCGCGAGGACCCCGCGAGGTCCTCCCCGCTCAGCCCGAAGTAGGCGGCGGTGGCGGCCGTGATGTCGTCGGCCGAGATCTCCGGCGCGGAGTCCTCGCCGCCGGGGATGAGGTCCTTCAACACGATCTCGGTCAGCCCGAGATCCACCGGCTGCCGGTTGAGGCTGGCGAAGGCCGTCACCCGGATCAGCGCCCCCTCCAGTTCGCGGATGTTGCGCGAGATGCGGGAGGCGATGAACTCCAGTACCTCCGGCGGGGCGTTCAACTGCTCCTGCACCGCCTTCTTGCGCAGGATCGCGATGCGGGTCTCCAACTCGGGGGGTTGGACGTCGGTGATCAGGCCCCACTCGAAGCGGTTGCGCAGCCGGTCCTCCAGGGTCATCAGCTGCTTGGGCGGCCGGTCCGAGGAGAGCACGATCTGCTTGTTGGCGTTGTGCAGGGTGTTGAAGGTGTGGAAGAACTCCTCCTGCGTGGACTCCTTGCTCGCCAGGAACTGCACGTCGTCGACGAGCAGGATGTCCATGTCCCGGTAGCGCTTGCGGAACGCGTCCGCCTTGCCGTCCCGGATCGAGTTGATGAACTCGTTGGTGAACTCCTCCGAGCTGACGTAGCGCACCCGGGTGCCGGGGTAGAGGCTGCGGGCGTAGTGCCCGATGGCGTGCAGCAGGTGCGTCTTGCCCAGCCCCGACTCCCCGTAGATGAACAACGGGTTGTACGCCTTGGCGGGTGCCTCCGCCACCGCGACCGCGGCGGCGTGCGCGAAGCGGTTGGAGGCGCCGATGACGAAGGTGTCGAAGAGGTACTTGGGGTTCAGCCGGGCGGTCGGCTCGGCCGGTCCGCCGGGAGCCGAGGGGCCGCCGGGTCGTCCGGCTCCCGCCCCGCCGGGTCCGGACGGACCGCCGGGGGCACCGGGTCCTCCCCCACCGGGCGGCCCGGAGGGAGCGCCGCCCGGACCGGGGCCGCGCGACACGTAGGGGGGCTGCCGGTCGTAGGGGCGTTCGTACTCGCCCTCGTATCCACCGCGACCGTAACCCTGTTGAGCACCGTACTCCTCGCGCCCGCCGTAGGGGTCGGGGCGTCCGCCGGGGCCCGGCGGACGGGGGTCGGACCAGTCGCGGCCGTACTCACCGGGGTAACCCCGGGCGCCGCGGTACCCGCCGTACCCGGGGGTCTCGCGGTCGTAGTCGCCGGGGCGACGATCGTCGGGGCGTTCCTCCTCCTCCCCGGGCCAGGCGCCCGGCCGGGGTACGGGGGCCCGGGGGT
>NZ_VKHS01000982.1 GCF_014141525.1 Streptomyces calidiresistens | reverse complement strand
GGACCCGCCCGCCCTGCGCGAACGGCTGCGGCTCACCCTGCCCGAGTACATGGTCCCCGCCCTGTTCGTGCGTCACCCGCGGCTACCGGTCACCGCCAACGGCAAGGTGGACCGCGCCGCCCTGCGCTCCGTGGAGGGCGGGGCCGCCGCGACGGGGGAGCACACGCCCCCCACCACCCCGGCCGAGCGAGAACTGGCCCGGATCTGGGGAGAGGTGCTGGGCGCCGAACGGGTGGGCACCGAGGCCAACTTCTTCGACCTGGGCGGTGACTCCATCCTCGCCCTGCGGGTGATCGGACTGGCCCGCGCGGCCGGTCTCGACATCGGCGTGGCGGACCTCTTCCGCGCCCGCACCCTCGGTGGCCTCGCCCGGCTTGCCGGGAACGGCACGGCCCCCGCACCCCCCGGGCCCCGTTACGAACCGTTCTCCATGATCGACGCGGAACGGGCCGCGCGGCTGCCCGGGGACGTGGTGGACGCCTATCCCCTCACCATGCTCCAGACCGGCATGTTGCACGAGATGCTGGCCGATCCGCGTCGGGGCGCCTACCACAACGTCACCGACCTGAGGATCACCGTCCCGGAGGGATTCGACCGGGACGCCTTCCAGGCGGCCGTGGACGCCGTGGTGCGCGAGCACGACATCCTGCGCACCTCCGTCGACCTGGTCTCCCGGGGCGAGCCGCTGCAACTGGTGCACCGCAGTGCCCGTCTCCCGGTCGGCTACACCGACCTGCGCGGCCTGCCGCGCGAACGGCAGCGCGAGGTGATGCGCCGCTTCGTCGACAGCGAGTTCGAGCGCCGGTTCGATCTCACCGCCCCGCCGCTGGTCCGTCTCCACCTGCACCACCTGACCGATCACGAACTGCGCTTCACCATCACCGACTGCCACGTGGTGCTCGACGGCTGGAGCCTGACCTCCCTCCTGGCCGACCTGCTGGACCTGCACCGCCGGGCCGTGGCCCACGGGCAACCGCCGCGGCTGCCGGCCGCCCCGCGCTTCGCGGAGTACGTCGCCCTGGAACGCGCCGCGCTGCGGGACGAGGAGAGCGCCCGCCACTGGACCTCCGTCCTGGACACCCTGCGGCCGATCGCCTTCACCCGCCGCGGCGAGCCGGTCGGGGACGGTCCGGTCGTCCACGAGGTCCGTCGCTCCTACCGGGACCTCGCCGAGCCCATCGGTCGCCTGGCCCGCGAGTCCGGGGTGCCGCGACGCACCGTCCTGCTCACCGCCTTCCACCACCTGATGACCCTGTTCGCCGAGCACGACGGGCACGAGGGGCACGAGGGGGGTGCCGGCGAGGTGATCGGCCACTCCGTCGGCGTGGCCGTCAACGGCCGCCCCGAGGTGGAGGGAGCCGACCGGATGCGCGGCCTGTTCCTCAACACCGTGCCGTTCGGGGTGCCGCGCCCGCGCGGCACCCGGCGGGACCACCTGCGGGCGGTCTTCGCGGCCGAGCAGGAGATGCTGCCGCACCGTCGCTTCCCCCTGGCCGCGATGACCGGGCTGCGTCCGGGGACGGCCAACCCGGTGCAGACCGTCTTCAACTTCGTCAACTTCCACCGGCTGCCCGGGGACACCTGGGACGAGTCCCTGGAGATCGCCCGCACCGCCTTCCCCCTCCTGGTCAACGCGAGCGTGGACGGCTTCTCCATCGACATCGACCCGCAATTCGTGGCGCCGGAGACCGCCGAGCAACTGGCCGACCTGTACATCGAACTGCTGCGGACCATGGTGTCCGAGCCCGACGCCCCGGTGACCCCGCCCGC
>NZ_VKHS01000981.1 GCF_014141525.1 Streptomyces calidiresistens | reverse complement strand
GGCCTTGACGCCCACCAGGAGCCCGGCGGGCAGCACCACCCCGGCGACCGGGTGGCCCAGCGCCGCGAGCGTCAACCAGCCCAGCCCCAGCAGGTGGAGGGTCAGGAACACCCCCTGCCCCACCGCCGCCGCGCTCCACCACACCGGGCGCGGGGGTTTGGGCGCGCCGGGCACCCGCGAGGGCCGGGCACCGGACTGCCGACCGGACCACGGCACCCGGCGCCGGCCCGGATTCCCCCGGGCGGCCGGGGGCCCCTCCAACGCGCCGGGCACCTCCGCCGCGCCCTGCCTGGCCACCCGGCGCACCGACGCCGCCCACGGCTCCGGCAGATCGGCCGTCACCTCCTCGGTCAGCCGCCGCACCGCCTCCTCCAACGCCGGCCGGGAGACCACCGGCGGCTGTTCCCGCAGGCCGCGGGCCCGCCCGGTGAGGGCGACCGGTTCCCCCCGACGGGCCGCCCGGCGCTCGGCGACCGTCGTCACCAGCTGCCCCCACGGCGTGCCGCAGATCCGTTCGGCGCGGCGCAGCCAGCCGCGTTCGGCCGCGGCCCCGGCGGCCGGGGCCCCCACCGCCTCGGCCAGGCGCTCCTCGAACGCCGCCCGCGCCTCCTCGGTCAGGCCGATCGGCGCGGCCCCGGAATCCGCCACGCACAGCGGTCGCAACCGACGGGTGGCGCCGTCCGCGTCGGCCGCCAGGCGCAGCGCGGGGGCCTCCCGCGAGCCGACCAGCTCGGCCAGCGACCGGCGCAGCTCGCCCATCCCCTGCCCGGTGAGCGCGGAGACCGCCAGCACGCCCGCGCCGGGCTCGCCGTGCTCGCCGACCGCCATCCCGCGCTCGTCCAACAGGCGGCGCACGTCGTCCAGGACCGCCTCGGTGGCCTCCGGCGGCAGGCGATCGATCTGGTTGAGCACCACCAGGCTCACCTCCGCGTGTCCGGCGAAGGCCCGCAGATAGTGGTCGTGCAGCAGGGCGTCGGCGTACTTCTCCGGATCCAACAGCCAGATGACGGCGTCGGTTCGGGCCAGCAGGCGGTCCGCCTCCCTCCGGTGGTCGGGCAGGGCGGAGTCGTGGTCCGGCAGGTCCAGCAGGACCAGGCCGCGCAGCGCGGGGTCGGCCCGGTGCGCGCGCCGGCGCCGGCGCGGTTGGACTCCCAGCCGGTCCAACAGGGGATCGGGGGACGGACCCCCGCCGCGCTCGATCTCCCAGGCGCAGGAGTGGGGGGAGGCGGTCATCGGTCGGCGCACGCCGGTCTCGGCGATGCCACCGCCCGCCAGCGCGTTGAACAGCGTGGACTTCCCGCTGCCGGTCGCGCCGGCGATGGCGACGGTGGTGTACAGGCGGGTGAGGCGGTCCCGCTCGGCGGCCTCGGCGAGCAGGCGTCCGGCCTCGGCCAGGGCCGGGTCGGGCAACCGGGCACGGGAGAGCGCGACGAGTTCGCGCAGCGCGCGCAGCCGGGTTCGCAGGGCGCGATCGGCCGGGGTGCCCGCCCCGGGCCCGCCGGGCAGCCGCTCGTCCGGGGCCGTGGGGGGAGCGGGGACCAGCGGTTCCGTCTCGGGAATGGCCTCCTCGGGGGGCCGGTCGGGGCCCCGGGTCCGGGGCCCGATCGGCCCGGCGGGCGGAGCGGTGGCGGTGCGGGCTCCCGCCGTGGCGGCGTGGAAGGTCGCGGACCGGCGGGGGCCGGGGGTCTCGTCCGGCACGGCTCCCTCCTCGGGGTGGGACGGTTGTGGACGGCATGACGGGACTGCGGGGGCCGTGGCGGCCACGCGGGC
>NZ_VKHS01000980.1 GCF_014141525.1 Streptomyces calidiresistens | reverse complement strand
GTGTCGCGGTAGGAGGTGGGCACCACGGCCGGGGTGGTGGGGCGGTAGGCGTCGGCGATCAGCCGGGCCGCCTCGCGGGCGGCTTCGGTCTCGGTCAGCGGGGTGGTGGGCTCGGTCATGACGGGGCGCTCCTCGGCTCTGGCGGGTGGTGCGGGAATGGGGGCGGCCCGCCCGGTGGGTGCCGGGCGGGCCGCGAGTCGGTGGGTGGTCAGGGGTGGTCGGGCAGGGCGTAGACGCCGCGCCCACGCCGCACAAGGGCGCCGGTGCCCGCGAGTTCACCGGCGGCGTTGTTGACCGTTCCGGCGGCGAGGTCGGGCAGGTGCCGGCGGATCTCGCGCAGCGGGAGCGGGCCGTGTTCGGCCAGGACGGCGAGGATGCGGTCGGCGACCGGGGCGGGTCCGGCCGGGGCGGCGGGGCGGGACGCGAGGAGGTGGTCCAGGCCGTCGCCGATCTCCTCGCCGAACCCGTCGTCCCCGCTGCCGTCGTCGGCGGCGAGCAGCTGCTCCGCGCGGGCCAGCGCCCGGGCGTAGGCGTCGTCGAACACGCTCTGCTCCTCTGCGGTGAGCAGCGGCATCGGCGCGGACTCGTACAACGCGATCAGGTGGGGGTAGGTGCGGTCGATCTTCTCGGCCCGCCACACCCGCATCCGGGCCACGGTGCCGCCCTGGATGAGGTTGGCCATGCCCGCCGTGGTCGGGCCCTGGGCTTCCTCGCAGCCCGCGTAGGCGGCGTCCACATCGGTGCCGCCGCCGAACCGTTCGGGGATCGGCACCAGCTCCACATGCGGGGGCAGGACGCCGTCGGTGGCCATGCCCTGGGTGGTGCTGCTGGTGGTGCGGCCCATCCACACCGAGCCGGTTTTGGCGTTGGCGCGCAGCTTGGCCTTGTCCCCGAGGTCGGCGAGGTGGATGCTCTGGGCGGCGAACCGGATGCCGACGCCCATCTTCCTTCCGGTGCTCTGGAACGCGGCGATCAGCGCGATCACCCACTGCTTGAAATCCTTGGACACCTCCGCTTCGGCCGACAGGATCAGATTCAGCTCATCGAGTGTCAGGTTCACCAACGGCCACGGGCTGTTGAGAGCGAACGATCCCCACCCGTTGGCCGATGAGACCTGCTGGCGGTACTTGGCGACGGCGTAGGCGGCGGCCAGCGTGGCGCCGGTGGCCGCGATCCCCTTGCCGAAATGAGCCACGCGACCGTCGCACTCGGGCAGGCTCATGCCGTCCTGGGCGTCGGCGACCAGGCTGACCACCCCACTGATCCGCTCCGCGATCAACAAGGTGTTCAGGGCCACCGATTTCCCGGCACCGGGCGCTCCGACGAACAGGTCGGTCGTCGCGCCCAACGCGGGCTTGTAGAGGTGGATACGGGCGGGCCGGCCGTCGTGCTGGACGCCCAGCGCGATCCGACCCTGATCGTCCATGGTGAGGTCGGCGACGGTGGCCTCCCGGACGGTGAGCAGCGGGTGCTCCTCATAGACCGACACCATCCCGTCGGCCAGGCCGTCGTGCTGGCACACCACCAGCTCGCGATCGCGGATGCCGAGGGAGCGGGCGATGCGGGCGTGGGGCAGGGAGATCAGTTCGTCGTCGGCGGCCTGGACGCGGTAGGCGATGCGTCCGGGTTCGGCGCGGGCGGCGATCAGGCGCATCCCGGCCAGGGGGCCGCCGGGGGCGGCGAGGGTGGCGTCCCACAGGGCGCGGGCGTCGGGGTCCATGTCCCGCTCGCCCCGGTCGTCCTCGCCGTCGGCGGGGGCGGGTCCGAGGGTG
>NZ_VKHS01000098.1 GCF_014141525.1 Streptomyces calidiresistens | reverse complement strand
GAGATAGCTCCAAGTCTCGTGGGTTCGGAGATGTGTATAAAAGACAGGGTCCATCCCGCCGCCCCCTCATCATCCCGCCGGAAAGGAACGCCACGTGCCGCCGTCCGAGGAACGCAAATCGCCAGCCGCCGGCGGCGGGGTCCAGTCCCTGGAGCGGGCCTTCGTCCTCCTGGAGCACATGGCCGACGCGGGCGGTGAGATCGGCCTCAGCGAGCTGGCCAACGACAGCGGTCTGCCCCTGCCGACCATCCACCGCCTGATGCGCACCCTGGTGGCCAGCGGCTACGTCCGCCAGCAGTCCAACCGCCGCTACGCCCTGGGCCCGCGCCTGATCCGGCTCGGCGAGGCCGCCGCCCGCCCCCTGACCACCTGGGCCCGGCCCCACCTCGCCCGACTGGTGGACGTGACCGGCGAGACCGCCAACATGGCGCTGCTCGACGGGGACGAGGTGGTCTACGTGGCACAGGTGCCCTCCCGGCACTCCATGCGGATGATCACCGAGGTCGGCAAGCGGGTCCCGCCGCACACCGCCGCCGTGGGCAAGGCCCTGCTCTCCCAGCGACCCGACGCCGAGGTGCGGGCCATGCTCGTGCGCACCGGGATGCCGGCACTGACCGAGCGCACCGTCACCTCTCCCGACGCCTTCCTCGCCGAACTGGAGACCGTGCGGGCCGACGGCTGGGCCGTGGACGACAACGAACAGGAGATCGGCGTGCGCTGCCTGGCCGTCTCCGTGCCCGACTCCCCCACCCCGGCGGCCATCTCGGTCTCCGGTCCGGCCGGACGCCTCACCGAGGACTCCACCGACAAGATCGTCCCGCTGCTGCGCGAGGTCGCCCGCGACCTGTCGGCCTCCCTCAACGCCCACCGACCGGACTGACGACGACCCTTCACGCGATCGGGTGAGGGGGCGACCGGGAAACCGTTTTCCGGGGACTCCCCGGGGCTTTACGGGAGAGGGGCCGTCGGGCTCGGCGCACGGTGCCGAACGGGCTTGTCCGGCGGTGGCCCGGCCACCGGACCGGAGGAGCTGGAGGAGGAGGTGCTGCGCCATGACCCGTGCCATCGGCCCCGTCGTTCCGACCCACCGGGACCCCGGGCTCGACGAGGTCCTGTGGGGGACGTGGAGGGCCGTGGAACTCCCCGAGGGCTACCGCGCCGAAATCGTCGAGGGGTTCATCGAGGTGTCACCGACGGGACGTTACCGCCCCGGCGGGATCGTCAACCGGCTGCACCGCGCCCTGAACGACTTCCCGACCCGGACCCCGGCAGGCACCGGATGGGTCGCCGGGAACGACATGAACGTCATCCACGACCCGAAGGTGTGGATTCCCGATCTCTTCGTGGCCCCGGAGGACGACGAACCCCACATCACCGATGACGGGCTCGGCCTGCGCGCCTCCTGCCTCGAGGTGGTGGTGGAGGTGGTCTCGCCGGGTCACGAGAGTGTGTCCCGGGACCGCATCCGCAAGCGGCGGGCATACGCCCGGGCCGGTATCCCCGGGTACCTGCTGCTCGACGACCACGACGAGGGCGGCACGGTGACCCTGCTGACCTCGCCCTCCCCGGGGGAGGCCGTGTACCTCGAGGAGACCCGCACCCCCTACGGCACACCGGTGACCGTTCCCACCGGCTCCGCGAAGGGCTTCGTGATCACCGAGGCGATCACCGGGCCCTCCGGGGCGTGAGAGCGGTGAGGGGCGGTACGGCCGGCCTGGTGCTCGCGGCGGGCGGCGGGCGGCGCCTGGGTGGGCGACCCAAGGCCCTGCTGGAGGTGGGGGGCCGGTCCCTGGCGGAACGCGCCGTCGCCGTGCTCTCGGCCGCGGGCTGCGATCCGGTGCGGGTGGTGATCGGTGCCCACGCCGAACGGGTCCGGGCACGGCTGACGGCGTCGGGCGCGGGCCCCCGGGAGATCGTGGTCAACCCCGGGTGGGAGGAGGGGATGGGCTCCTCGTTGCGCGTCGGCCTGAACCCCCCGCCGGCGGCCGAGGCCGTGCTGGTGATGCTGGTGGACCAGCCGGGGATCGGTGCCGCGGCGGCGGCCCGGGTGATCGCGGCCGGCCGGGAGGCCCCCGGCGGGCTCCGCTCCGCCCTGGTCACCGCCGGGTACGGCGGGAAGCGGGGGCATCCCGTGCTGCTCGGGGCCGAGCACCTGCCCGGGGTGGTCGCCTCCGCCCGGGGCGACCGGGGCGCCCGGGCGTACCTGGCGGAGCACGCCGACCGGGTGCGGATCGTGGAGTGCTCCGACGTGGCCGACCCGGCCGACATCGACACCCCGGAGGACCTGCGGAGAGCGCTCGCGGCGGGACGACCCGCCGCGCCCCGGCCTCAACAAAGTGTTGAACGCGACGGTGGCCGAACCTAGGATTCCGTCCGTGGCGGCGCGCGGCGGTGCGGGCCGCCGGCCGCCCGCGAAGGAGTCCCTCCCCCCATGGCCGACGCCGCTCCCGGCTCCACCTCCCGCCCGTCCGCCTCCGTCGAGGTGCACGGCACCCCCCTGCCCCGCGAGGAGGAGGTGCTGACCCCGGAGGCCCTGGAATTCCTCTCCGAACTGCACCGCCGCTTCACCCCCGTGAGGGACGACCTGCTCGCCGCCCGGGCCGCACGCCGGGCGGAGATCGCGCGCACCGGCGCCCTCGACTTCCTCCCGGAAACCGCCCGGGTCCGGGAAGCGGAGTGGACGGTCGCGCCGACCCCACCCGCGCTGCTGGACCGGCGAGTGGAGATCACCGGTCCCACGGACCGCAAGATGACCGTCA
The DNA here is from genome assembly GCF_014141525.1 of Streptomyces calidiresistens. GTDB lineage: Bacteria > Actinomycetota > Actinomycetes > Streptomycetales > Streptomycetaceae > Streptomyces > Streptomyces calidiresistens. The sequence goes on along the minus strand of NZ_VKHS01000098.1, from coordinate 8,166 downwards.
ACGCCCTGAACTCCGGGGCCCGGGTCTGGCTGGCGGACTTCGAGGACGCCTCCTCCCCCACCCGGGCCAACGTCATCGGCGGGCAGCTCTCCATGGCCGACGCCTTCCGTCGGCGACTCGACTTCACCGACGAACGCGGCAAGCGGTACGCGCTGCGCCCCGACGACGAACTCGCCGTGGTGGTGATGCGTCCGCGCGGCTGGCACCTGGACGAGAAGCACCTGACCGTGGACGGCCGCCGGATCCCCGGCGCCCTGGTCGACTTCGGGCTGTACCTCTTCCACAACGGCCGGCTCCTCGCCGAGCAGGGGCGCGGCCCCTACTTCTACCTCGCGAAGCTGGAGTCGCACGCCGAGGCCCGGCTGTGGAACGACGTGTTCCTCACCGCGCAGGAACTGCTGGGCATGGAACGGGGCACCATCCGGGCCACCGTGCTGATCGAGACGATCACCGCCGCCTTCGAGATGGAGGAGATCCTGTACGAGCTGCGGGAACACGCGGCCGGTCTCAACGCGGGACGCTGGGACTACCTGTTCTCCATCGTGAAGAACTTCCGGGACGCCGGGGAACGGTTCGTGCTCCCCGACCGCAACGCCGTGACCATGACCGCCCCCTTCATGCGCGCCTACACCGAACTGCTGGTGCGCACCTGCCACAAGCGGGGGGCGCACGCCATCGGCGGCATGGCGGCCTTCATCCCCTCGAAGGACGAGGAGGTCAACGCGGCGGCGATGGAGAAGGTGCGCGCCGACAAGGACCGGGAGGCCGGCGACGGCTTCGACGGCTCCTGGGTGGCCCACCCCGGCCTGGTGCCGGTGGCCCGCGCCTCCTTCGACGCCGTCCTGGGCGACCGCCCCCACCAGCGCGAACGCCTGCGGGAGGACGTGCGGGTGACCGCCGAACAGCTGCTGGCGATCGACTCCACCGGCGCCCACCCCACCCTGGCGGGGCTGCGCAACGCGGTGCAGGTCGGAACCCGCTACCTGCGATCCTGGTTGGCCGGCCGGGGCGCGGTGGCGGTCTTCGACCTGATGGAGGACGTGGCCACGGCGGAGATCTCGCGCTCGCAGCTGTGGCAGTGGATCGACGCCCGGGTCGTGCTGGACGACGGTCGCACGGTGACCGCCGACCTGGTGCGGGAGGTGGCGGCCGAGGAGTTGACGGCGATCGAGGCGGAGGTGGGTGCGGAGGAGTTCGCCGCCGGCGGGTGGCGACGGGCGCACGAGCTGCTGCTGGAGATCGCCCTGGCGGAGGAGTACGTCGACTTCCTCACCATCCCGGCCTACGAGTTGCTGGACTGATCCCGGTCACCGGAACACCGGGGCCATGACCGGTCCCGGTGTTCCGGTCCGCGTCTCAGCCCGCGTCCCGGCCCGCGGCGGCTTCCCCGATCCCGTGCTTCGGGCCGGCGGCGAAGCCGTGGAGACGGAGGTCGCGCAGGACGCCGAGTTCGGCGCCGTGATGGGCGGCCTCGTCCAGGGCGTGGAGGACCAACAGGAGGTAGGTGGCCTCCGCGTAGGGGCCGGCCTGCGGGCCCATGGGCCGCTGGAGGCCCTCGTCACCGAGGGCTTCGACCCGGGCCCGGAAGCGGGCGCACTCCCGGTCGAGCGCCCCGATGCCCTCCGCCGCCGTGCCCGGCCACGTGTACCGCGTCTCCGCCGGGGGCTCGTCCCCGAAGAAACGGCCGTACCCGCGCAGGCAGTCCGCTCCGATGTGCCACATCCGCCAGGCGATCGTGGTGAACGGCGCGGGCCGGGAATCGTCCGGGGAGGGACGGTCGGCGCGGAACCCACCGTCCGCGTCCTCCCGGATCGTCAGGCAGGGAGTGACGGGCTCCCAGAGGTATTCGGTGTCGGTGAGGCCGTCGAGGCGGACGAGGGTGCGGGACCGCACCTCGTCGAGGGTGCGCAGGAGATCACGGGTCACGGGGCCGGGTGGGGTCATGGGCTGCTCCGGTTTCGCCGACGGACGCGACCGGCACCGTCCGTCGGTACGGGGAACGGGAAGACGAGGGGACGGGAAGAACACGGCGTGCCGGCCGCCGGCCGGAGCGTATCCCCGCCCACCGACATCGGGATGGGAACGCGGCTGCCGACGGAACGGCCTGCCGGGGGCACCGCGCGCCGAACCCCACCCCGGAACGTGGCGGTTGAACATCCACTGCGCCCCGGCGCCCCACCGGGAGCGGCCCCCGACGAACCGTGGCGCCGGTGGGCTCACGAGCCGGGGGCGGTGCTGCCGGGACTCGCGGTCCACGCCACCATGCGGCCCCGTGACCAGCAACGGCCCAGGGCCTCGGCTGTCACCGCGCGCGGGGCCGACCGATCGAGGATCGCCAGGCCGATGATGCTGTGTCCGGAGGCGGGACGATCGCCGAGGGTGGGTATCGTCGGCGCGACGCCGACCCCTTCCGCCGACACCCACGCCACCGGCCGTCCGGCCGCCGCCTCGTGAAGGTGGTGCAGGAAACGCGGGCGGCTCCCGGCGGGAAAGCGCGACAGCGCCCGGGTGGTGGTGACGACGGGCAGGGCGTCCGCCGGGACCCGGGTCAGGGCGTCGGGCAGCATCCGGACGGGGTCGCCCCGCAGCAGCAGCGGCGGGACCGTCGCGGTCAACGCCGTCTCCGCCTCCAGCCTCGCGAGCCGCTCCGTCCGATCGGGCCGGTCCGGCCACAGACAGGCACGCAACCAGCGGGCGTCGTCCGCATCGGTCACGTCGAGCGGTTCGGTGTCGATGCCGACCCGGGTGATGACCCGGGGCATCGCCCCGGTCGGGACGGATCGGCCGGCCACGATCGAGGCCGAAAGTTGGACCGGGGAGGACGGGTCACCCAGCGACACACCGTCACTGTAGGTGATGCCGACCCGATCGACGGCGAGATTGAAGCCGGCCGAACACCCCGGGTCGATCAGGCCCACCGCGGTCGCGCCCGTCCGGCGCGCCGCCTCGGCAATGGCCGGGTACAGCACGGCGTGGCGCCCGGTCTCATCGGTTCGCACCCTCCGACGCACGGCGATGGCCACGACCGCGTCGGTCATGCGCAGCAGCGTGTCGATCGCCGCAGCGGCGGCGGCGTCACCGTCCCCGGTGGCATGGGACGCGGCAAGCGCAGGAGCCCGTCCGGCGAGGGCGAGGTCGTGCAGCGCGGCGAAGATCACCCGGGGGTGCCGCCTGCGAGCCGGCACCGTCCCGATGGCGCGCAACGCCTCCTCGGACCCGCTCAGGGCGACGGCCACTCGCTCGTACAGCGACGATGTCCCGGCGGCGTCGATCTCACCGAAGCGCCGGTACATCCGTGCGAGGGCTTGGATCCCGCTCATGGACGGCGCCTCCTCCGGTCGGTTCCGGCATCACGCCGGCTCTGCGGCCGGGGACGCGGGGATCTCCCCCTCCCCCGGCGTTCCCGGGCGCGTGGGCGTCGGGGACATTCTCCACCGACTCACCGGCCGCTTCCGCCGTTCCGGTGGGGGAGGAACGTTTCGAGCCGGCACCCCCGGGGGTGCCCGGTACCCCCGCCCGGTCCCCTCCGCCGTTCCGCCGAAAACCGGGTGCGGAACGGCACCGCGATGGTGTGGGATCCGGGGCATGACGATCGCGTTGGGCGGGCCGGGGGTGGACGGAACGGTCGCGGCCGTGGACGCGCTGCGGGAGTGGCAGGAGGACGGGGCGCCGCCGCAGCTGCACCCGGGGGACGTCGGCTGGTTCCACCGGTTCGGCGCGGAGGCGACGGCCGCGGCACTGCGGACCTGGAGCCGGGGCGGACGGATCCTCGCCGTCGGACTGCTGGACGGTCCCCGCCTGTTGCGTCTGGCGATCGCGCCGGACGCCCTGCGGGACGAGGAGTTGGCGCGGCGACTGGTCGGGGACCTGATCGACCCGGGGCGCGGTGTCCTGCCGGAGGGGAGGGCGAACATCGAGGCGCCTCCGGGCGCGTTGCTCCACGATCTGCTGGACGCCGAGGGCTGGGGCACCGATGAGCCGTGGACACCGCTGCGCCGTGACCTTGCCGGGCCGGTGGAGGACCCGGGCGTGCGGATCGAGGTGGTCGGGCCGGAGGGGGCGCGCGAGCGGGCCGCCGTGCACCGGGCCTCCTTCCAGGGCTCGACGTTCACGGAGGAGCGGTGGCACGCGATGGCCGCCGGCCCGGTGTACGCCGATGCCCGGTGCCTGGTCGCGTACGACGACCGGGACACCGCGGTGGCGGCGGTGACGGTGTGGTCGGCCGGCCCGGGGAGGCCGGGGCTGATCGAACCCATGGGGGCGCACCGGGAACATCACGGTCGCGGGTACGGCAGGGCGATCACCCTCGCGGCGGCGGCGGCCCTGCGGGAGATGGGCTGCTCCAGCGCGTTCGTCTGCACGCCGAGCTCCCTCGTCGCCGCCGTCGCCACCTACGTCTCGGCCGGCTTCCGGGCCCTCCCGGAGGTGCGGGACAGGACGCGCGGCGATGAGTGAGGAGCACGACGGGCTGCCGCGGGTGGACGAGCACGCCGTGGTGGTGGGGGCGGCTCCGGAGGAGGTGCCGCGCGCGCCGGAGGAGACCCCGGCGCCGTCCTCCGTCCGGCCCGCCGCCCGGTACGCGGCCCCGGGGTGCGCGGAGCGGACGGCGGGCGGACCGCGCCCGTTCGCGGAGGCGTCACGCCTGTCCGCGGGGGCGTCCGGGCCGCTCCGGCGGGGAAACCGCGGCCGTGATCGCGCGACCCGGGAGTGGGCTGGAGTAGACCACGGAGGTGGTGACGGAGCCGAGTCCCGCGATGCGGCCCGTGGTCGTCTCCAGGTGGCGCATGGAGCGCGCGAGGACCTTGAGCACGAAGCAGTCCTCACCGGTGACGTGGTGGGCCTCCAGGATCTCGGGGGTGGTCTCCAGCAGGTCCCGGAACGGCTTGTAGTTCCCGGTGGGGTAGCGCAGGCGGACGAAGGCCAGGATGCCGAGCCCGAGCCGCTCCGGGTCCACCACGGCCGCGTAGCCGCGGATCACGCCGCTCTCCTCCAGCCGTCGCACCCGCTCGGTGACGGCACTGGCCGACATGGACACCATCCGCGCCAACTCGGCGTAGCCGACCCGGCCGTCCCGCTGCAGGACGTCCAGGATGCGCGTGTCGATCTCGTCGAGGGATTCGGCGGTCATCGGGCATGATTACCACGACATCCCCGGCGTGATCCATGGAAGACCGTTGATCGGCGGTGTCGGTGGACGCCGAGCGCTCGTAGCGTTTCCTCCATGACCCACATCACCGCGAGTCCGGCCCTGCGCGTACCGCCCGCGCCCCCCGCCGAGGCCGCCGCCTTCTTCGCCGCACAACTCTCCTTCCGGACGGACGTCTCCGATGTCCGCGCCTCCCTCGACTCCGGCGAGCCGGGGTTCGTGCTGGTCGATTCGCGCGGGGACGCGGCCTGGCGGCAGGGCCGCGTGCCGGGCGCGGTGCACCTGCCCACCGCGCTCGTCCCGTCCCGGGCCCCCGACCTGCTCGACCCGACGGTTCCGGTCGTCACCTACTGCTGGGGGCCCGGCTGCGACGGCGCCGGCCGGGCGGCGCTCGCCCTCGCCCGGCTCGGCTACCGGGTCAAGGAGATGATCGGGGGGATCGAGTACTGGATCCGCGAGGGCTTCCCGGTCGAGACTGCCGCCGGCACCGAGCGGCGCGCGGCGGACCCCTTGACGGCCCCGGTCGACTCCGCCGCCTGCGGGTGCTGACGAACGCCGACCGGGGGCCGGTCCGCCCGGACCGGGCCGCTCAGGGCGCGGCGTCGGCCAACCGACGGGCCTGCGTGCGGGCCTCCCGGGCGACGGCCTCCTCGTCGACGGTCAGCAGTCGGCCGTCCTCCACCACCGGCTCCCCGCCGACCAGGGCCAGGGATATCGGGGCGGGCGGGCCGAGCACGAGGGCCGCCACGGGGTCGACGATGGTGGAGTGCCCCAGCCCGTCGAGGCGCCAGAGCACCACGTCCGCGAGCTTGCCCGGCTCCAGGGAGCCGATCTCGCGGTCGCGGCCCAGTACCCGGGCACCCCCCATGGTGGCCAGTCGCAGGGCGTCGTCCACGCCCAGGGCCTTCTCCCGGTGCGGACCGAGGCGGCTGACCAGCAGGGCGTTGCGCAGTTCGGTGTGCAGCTCACCGGCCTCGTTGGAGGCGGTGCCGTCCACTCCCAGCCCGACGGGGACGCCCGCGCGCAGGAGGTCGGGGACCCGGGCGATGCCGGCGGCCAGGCGGGCGTTGGAGGAGGGGCAGTGCGCCACTCCGGTGCCGGTGCGGGCGAAGGCGGCCACGTCGGCGTCGGTCATGTGGACGCAGTGCGCCATCCACACGTCCTCGCCCAGCCAGCCGGTGGTCTCGAAGTACTCGGTGGGGCCCATGCCGAACAGTTCGTGGCAGTACTTCTCCTCCTCCACCGTCTCCGAGCCGTGGGTGTGCAGCCGCACGCCCTTGCGGCGGGCCAGCGCGGCGGCCTCCCGCATCAGGTCGGTGGAGACGGAGAACGGCGAGCAGGGGGCGGCGGCGATGTGCAGCATCGAGCCGAACGAGGGGTCGTGGTGGGTGTCCACGGCCTCCTCGGTGGCCCGCAGCGCCTCCTCGGTGGACTCCACCGCGAAGTCCGGGGGCAGGCCGCCGTCGGACTCGCCCCGGTCCATCGAGCCCCGGGTCGCGGTGAGTCGGATGCCGACCTCGCGGCCGGCGGCGATCGTGGCGCCCAGCAGGTCGCCGGAACCGCGGGGGAAGATGTAGTGGTGGTCGGAGGCCGTGGTGACGCCGCCGCGCGCCATCATCGCCAGGGAGGCCCGGGCGGCGGCGCCGACCATCGGTTCGTCGATCCGCGCCCACACCGGGTAGAGCGCCACCAGCCAGTCGAAGAGGTTGTGGTCGGTGGCCATGCCCCGGGTGAGCCACTGGTAGAAGTGGTGGTGGGTGTTGACCAGGCCGGGGGTGGCGAGGTGCCCCTCGGCGTCCACCCGGCGCACCTCGCCGGTTCCCCGCGCCGGTGCGGGGGCGGGGCCGGCGCCGACCGCCTCGATCACCCCGTCGGAGATCACCAGGTGGCCCCGTTCGTGCCGGGTGTTCCCGGCGTCGACGGTGGCGACGGCGCAGTTCTCGATCACCAGGCGCCGGGGGGTGGGCTGATCCGCCATGGGTGGGTTCTCCGGTCTCGGGACGGTGGGGTGCGGGGCGCCCGGTCGGGCGGCCCCGCTCACAGGGCGTTGACGAGGTCCGGGGGTATCCGGGCGGTGGCGCCCTCGCGCAGGACGGTCGCCTCGATGAGCCCGTGGGGGTCGTCGCCGGCGACGTGGACCTCGTGGTCGTTCTCGAGGCCGAAGGGCGAGAGATCGAACGGGACATGGTGCTTGTTGGGCAGGGAGAGCCGGATCTCCGCCACGCCGGGAACGCCGGTCAGGACGCGGCCCCCCATCTCGTAGAGCGTCTGCTGCAGGGACAGCGAGTGGGTGAGGGCGAAGGCGGCCAGGAGGTGGTCGCGGGCGGCGGTCCAGCGGGCGTCCCAGTCGGGGGCGGGCCCCTCGTCCGGCCCGGTGCCGGCACCGGTACCGGACCCCGCGCCGGGCAACCGGTCGGCGTACCGCCACAGGGCGGTGACCTCGGTGGCGAGGATGCGGTCGGTGGTTTCGCGCAGGGTGGTGTAGCGGTCCTCGACGAAGCCGTGGAACTCGGAGGCGGTGGTGTTGAGGACCGTCAGGCCGGTGAGGCCGGCCAGCACCTCGCAGCCCTCGGCGTCGACGGTGACCTGTGCGATCCGGGTCTCCCGGCCCGAGCGGACGAAGGAGTGCCGGGGCGGATCGGCTACCTCCCCGTCGGGGGTCGGGGCGCCGGGAACCTCGATGCGCTCCCACAGGTGCTCCTCGATCCGCACCCGGGCGCGGTGGATGGACTCCTGACCGGCGACGAAGTGGCGGGCGAGGAGCAGGGCGAACTCCTCGGCGGAGGCGATGCCGTGCTCGCGGGCGAAGGCGTAGACGGTGTTCCTGACGGTGTCGGTCGGCAACACCTTGTCGTTGCGGCCCAGGGTGTGGGTCTCCTCCAGGTCGCCCTCCAGGGCGATGGAGACCTCGAGGTCCTTGAGGTGGTGGGTCCGGCCCTCGCGGACCACCCGCACCACCCGGTTCCCGGCCTTCCCGTAGCGGGCGGGACCCAGGACGACGCCGGGCAGGGGTCCGGGGG
>NZ_VKHS01000979.1 GCF_014141525.1 Streptomyces calidiresistens | reverse complement strand
CCCTCACGCCCCCGCCCCCCGTTGGAGGGGCGGGGGCACCTCCCGCGCCCGGGCCCGGGCGCGGACATCCGTCGTGCCGTTCCCCGCTTCCTCGTGAAAGGTCCTCCGCGTCCCATGACCCAGCCCCCGCCGAGCAGTCTGGACACCACGGCTGCCCGGAATCTGACCACCACCACCAAGACGCCCCCGCAGATGCAGGGAATCTCCTCCCGATGGCTGCCCCGCCTCCTGCCCCGGGTCAACGTGCGGGGTGGAACCTACCGGGTCAACCGGAGGCTGACCCACACCCCGGGCAACGGTCGGGTGGAGTTCGTCTTCTCCGGTTCGTCGGTGCGCGTGATCCCGGCCCAACTCACCGAGTTGCCGCCGCTGTCCGGATTCCCGGACGGCGAGGAACTGCGAGCCCTGGCGGATCGCTGCGAACAGCGCGAGTACGCGGCGGGTGAGGACCTGGCCGTGGCCGGTGCCCCCGTCACCGAGGTCCTGCTCATCGCCCACGGGAAGGTCCGGCGTCTGCTCCCCGGACCCTACGAGGGCACGGTGGAACTCGAGACCCTCGCTGACGGCGATCACGCCGGGGAGGGAGCCATGGTCGGTACGGACCCGGGGACCTGGCGCGCCGGTCTGCGTGCCGTCACCCGATGCACCGTTCTCGCCCTGCCGTTGACCGCCGTTCGCCGGGTCGGCGAGGAGTTCCCCGCCCTCCGGGCCCACCTGGACGCCTTCACCGGACGGGTGCTGCCGCGTCAGAACCGTCGGGGCGAGGCGGAGATCGAGCTGGCCTCCGGTCACCACGGGGAGCCGGAGTTGCCGGGGACCTTCGTGGACTACGACCCGGCCCCGCGCGAGTACGAGTTGAGCGTCGCGCAGACGGTGCTGCGGGTGCACACCCGGGTGGCCGATCTCTACAACGAGCCGATGAACCAACTGCGGGAGCAGATCCGGTTGACGGTGGAGGCGCTGCGCGAGCGCGAGGAGCACGAACTGGTCAACAACCGGGAGTTCGGCCTGTTGCACAACGCCGACCCGCGGCAGCGCATCCACACCCGCAACGGCCCGCCCACCCCCGACGACCTCGACGAGTTGATCTCGCGCCGCCGGGGAACCCACTACCTCTTCGCCCACCCGAGGGCGATCGCGGCGATCGGTCGGGAGTGCACCGCCCGCGGCATCCACCCCGAACCGACGAGGGTCGCGGGTGTCACGGTTCGATCCTGGCGGGGCATCCCGCTGCTGCCCTGCAACAAGATCCCGATCTCGGGCACCAACACCACCAGCGTGTTGGCGATGCGGACCGGGGAGGACGATCAGGGCGTCGTCGGCCTGTGGTGCGAGGGCATCCCGGACGAGCTCGAACCCTCGCTCAACGTCCGTTTCATGGGCATCGACGACCGCGCCGTGATGTCCTACCTGATCAGCCTCTACCACTCCGCCGCCGTGCTGGTACCCGACGCCCTGGGCATCCTGGAGGACGTGGAGATCTGACCTCGTGATCCCCACTCCCCGCCCGGCCGGTGCGTCGTCGCGACCGTCCGGGTCGGTCGCCCCGCCTCACGGCGCGACCGACCCGGACGGGAGCACGGGGCCCGCTCCCGGAGGCGTCCCGCTCCTCTCCTCCCCGGTTCCGGGATCCCGGTCGGAGTGCCTCAGTACCCCCGGACGGGTCGGCCGTGGGACTGGTACTGGTATCCGGGGTCCGGGTGGACCGGACGCCCGTCCACCGGCCGCGCCGCGGCCGGCATGGGCGCGGGGGGTCGCATCTGCTGGGGGAC
>NZ_VKHS01000978.1 GCF_014141525.1 Streptomyces calidiresistens | reverse complement strand
GTATAAGAGACAGCCCGGGGGAGGGCCCCGTGCTCGCCGCCAGCGACCTGGACCGCACCCTGATCTACTCCGCGGCGGCGCTCGCCCTGACCGGCCCCGACGAGCACGCCCCCCGGCTGCTCTGCGTCGAGGTGCACGAGGCCCGCCCGCTGTCCTACCTCACCGAGACCGCGGCCGGTCTCCTGGACGAGTTGGGGCACCGCGCCCACTTCGTGCCCGTGACCACCCGCACCCGCAAGCAGTACCGGCGCATCAACCTGCCCGGCCCGCCCCCGCGCCACGCCATCTGCGCCAACGGCGGGCACATCCTGGTGGACGGCCGCACCGACCCCGAGTGGCACCGGCGGGTCCGGGAGACCCTCGACGCCCGCTGCGTCCCGCTGGGGGAGGTGGTCGAGCACCTGCGCCGCACCGCCGACCCCGGCTGGCTGCGCAAGCGCCGCACCGCCGAGGACCTGTTCGCCTATCTGGTGGTCGAGAGGGAGACCTTCCCCGACGGGTGGGCGAAGGAGCTGGCCGCCTGGGCGGGGGAGCGCGGCTGGACCGTCTCCGTGCAGGGCCGCAAGGTCTACGCGGTGCCCGCCCCGCTCACCAAGAGCTCCGCCCTCGCCGAGGTCGCCCGCCGCATCGACGCCCGGCACGTGCTGGCCGCCGGGGACTCCCTCCTCGACGCCGACCTGCTGCTCGCCGCGGACACCGGCTGGCGGCCGGGCCACGGCGAGCTGGCGGAGGCGGGGTGGGCGGCGCCGCACGTGACCGCCCTGCCCGAGCGGGGGGTCAGCTGCGGCGAGCGGATTCTTCGCGAGATGCTTCGGCACGCTCCAGTCGCCGCGCGCCCCGGCCCTCCGGGTCGGCCATCCCCTGCCGCTGTGCCCGGTCCATGAGCTCGCGGCGCCGCTCGGCCTCCTCCTTGCGCTCCTGCGCCTCCTCGGCCTCCTCCGGGTGGCGGCTGCGCCAGTAGGGGTTGTCGTAGGGCAACCGGCCGGTCACCCGGCCGTACATGCCGAACAGCATCAGCAGCAGACCCGCCACGAAGCTGAACAGCACGTTCTGGATGCCGAAGTTCAGGATGTTCCAGTCCCTCTCCAGCAGCGCCAGGTTGACGAAGCCGCTGAGCACGAACGCCACGCCCATCACGATGTTCAGGTCGGACGCGAAGTTCCCGCCCTTGATCATCCCGACGAACAGCAGCAGACCGAAGACGATCGACAGCACGCTCAGCGCGCCGTTGGTGCTCAGCCCGAGGACGGTGTTGTCCTCGGTGGTGAAGACGCCCAGCCGCTCGGTGAGCCCCAGCACGCCGAAGAAGATCAGTCCCGCGCCGATGAGGCCGGCGCCGATCCGGTAGATCATGCTCAACCGATGATCGACCGGTAGCTCCTCGTGGAGTTGGGCGCGGCTGTTGCGGAACATGTCCATCGCCGAACCCCGTCGGGCCCGCCGCGCGCGGTTCAACGGGTTGGCCGAGTGCGTCGAGTGGGTCGAAGCCATGGAACGGCCTCCTCGGGTCGCGGACGGATAGGGACATATCTCCGCGTACCCGCGAATCCGGCCCCGATGCCCGGCCCCCGCCCGACGGTGCCCCGGACGAGGGGAGGGGCCCCTCCCCGGGCGCCCTCCGTGCCGGCGATCGCGGCCCCGTGACCCGTGGGTTCCCCCGCCGGGGGCCGCACCGGCCACCCGGGCGGCGGAACGACCGGAGCCGGCGTCGAACCGGGCGGCGGCCAACCCTCCGATCCGGGATCCCGGGATCAGCCGCAGCAGCCCCCGCCGCAGCAC
>NZ_VKHS01000977.1 GCF_014141525.1 Streptomyces calidiresistens | reverse complement strand
CCCCCCGGGGACGCGCCCGGCGGAGGCGCCCATCGGACACCCCCCGCCGTCGTCCGGCGGTGCGGGGCCGCCGCGACCCCCGACACGACCCCGGCCGGGGACCGGGGGGTCACTCCAGGCGGCGGCGCGGATCGTCCCGGAAGGTCGTGACCAGCGCCAGGCAGACGGCGGCGATCGCGATGCGCCCGGTGGCCTGCAACAGCGGCCCGCGCAGCAGGATGAAGGAGTACCCGGCGATCACCGGCACCACGATCGCCGGGATGTTGCCGGGGGAGGGGTCGTCCACCGTCCGCTGCACGTACCGCCGATCGGTGCGGGCCGCCGCGTACCCGAGCGCCAGGAAACCGAGGGTCATTCCCAACGGCCCGAAGTCCAGCCACAGTTCGGCCCACAGCGGGGCGGAGAGATTGGTGTTGGTGGTGCCCATCCACTCGCCCACCCGCACCCCGGTGTCCACCGGCTTGTCCCCCCACAGCGAGCGCGGCACGAAGAACAGCAGCGAGCCGCTGAGCTGTTTGCCGTAGGTGTGCCCGTTGCCGTCGTCGGCGTAGGTGATGGTGTTGGCGAACATGGGGACCTGGTCGTAGTCCTTGACCACCAGTGGCTCCAGCACCGAGTCGGCGTCCATGGGCCGGTGACCGTCCTCGTCGTACCGGAAGCGGTCGGCGAAGGGGAAGACCAGCAGCGCCATCACCACACCCAGCGCCAGGGAGGTCCGGTACATCACGGGGCTGCGCGGGAAGAGGGTGAACAGCAGGGCGAACATCACGGTGAGGAACCAGTACCGGGGGTTCGACATCGGGTTGTTCACCACGATGTTGAGCACCAGCAGCCCGGCCCAGGGCAGCAGCACCGAGGGGCTGCGCCGCGCCCGTCGGGAGGTCACCAGCCAGCGGGTGGTGAACAGCAGGGCCAGCAGCACCGGGACCGTGCCGAAGCCGCGCAGCAGGGCGTTGCCCGCCTCGCCCCCGTCCCCGCCACCGGACGCCTCCAGGCTCTCGCCCAACTCCTGCCGGCTGCTGAAGAAGACCTCCGGCCCCAGCGAGGCGATGAACAGCAGCGAGCCCGCGTACGCCACGCCGATGAGCAGGTACAACCGGGTGCGGTGCACCCGGGCCGCCGGTCGGGCCCGGTCGTCCAACGCCGGCCGGTGCCGGGCGAGCATCGCGCCCAGGTCGAAGGCCACCAGCCCCAGCAGCACCAGGGCGGTCGCCAGGACGGTGTCCGAGCGGGGGCCGAGCACCGGGGTGGGGTCCCGGCCCAGCACGCTCTGCGCGAGCGGGGCGATGCCCATGGCCAGGTAGCAGAAGAGCCAGAAGGCACCCTGGATCAGCCTGCGCCGGCCGGAGAGCACCATCGTGCACAGCCGCACGCCGGCGTAGCAGGCGAGGGCGAGCTGGAGCACGAAGGCGGTGTCCCGCACCCCCTCGCCCGGCTGGGCCGCCACCGCGAACGGCATCACGGCGACGATGCCGAAGATCAACGGCAGGGCGGTGGCCCGGGACAACTGGGCCCGGTCCCGACGGTCCCGCGGATCCGCCGGCCGGTGCGGCCGGTTCGTCATCCCCACGGCCATCGCCGCCCCCTCCCGTACGGTGCCATGGTCCCGCCCCCCGGGGGCCTCCGGCACCACCCGGGGGGAGTCTAGGCGCCGGAAACCGCCCCGGGGTGCGGTTTCCGGACTCCTGTTCGGCCGAACCCGCCCCGGGGGCAAGCCGGTTGACTAGGCTTGACGGGTCGCGCCGCAGGGGAGGGCGCGCCTTCGGGAGGGGAACCCATCG
>NZ_VKHS01000976.1 GCF_014141525.1 Streptomyces calidiresistens | reverse complement strand
GTCCCCGCCCCATCCCGGGAGGACCGGTCCTCCGATGCCGGAGCCGTGGGCGGGGACCCCGGGGACGAGGGCGAGGGCGAGGGCGACGAGTCCTACGCCGAACTGCGTCCCCAGCGCCGGATGCGCATGCTCCAACTGGCGCCCATCGTGCTGTTCAGTCTGCTCGGCTCCCTGATGTTCGCCTTCCCGCTGGCCTTCGCCTTCGACGAGGCGGGGGCCGTGGTCGCCATGCTGGGCCTGCTGATCGGGTGCAGTGCCGCCGGCTGGGGCGTGATCGCCGCCCGGCGGGTCGGCTACACCTGGCCCGGGCTGCCGCCGCCCGGCTCCGGCCGCCGTCCCGACTGGCGGGTGCTCCTGTTGTACGCGGCGGCCCTGGTCGTGCTCGCCCTGCTGGCCGCCCACCGGGTCGCCGGCCTGCGCTGACCCCGGCCGCGACCGGCCCGGAGCGCCCCGCGACGCCCGGGCGCGCGGGCCGTACGATCGAGCCGTGAGCAGCGCATCCCGCCCGGTCCCGTTCCTCAAGGGGCACGGCACCGAGAACGACTTCGTCATCGTCCCCGACCACGAGGGTCTGCTGGACATCCCCCCGGCCGCCGTGGCCCGACTCTGCGACCGCCGCGCCGGGATCGGGGGCGACGGTCTGCTGCGGGTGGTGCGTTCGGCGGCGATCGAGGAGGGACGGGCGCTCGCCGACACCGCCGAGTGGTTCATGGACTACCGCAACGCCGACGGCGGTGTCGCGGAGATGTGCGGCAACGGGGTGCGGGTCTTCGCCCGGTACCTGCTGCGCGCCGGCCTGGTGAAGGAGGGACTCGTCCCGGTCGCCACCCGCGCCGGCCTCCGACGCGTCCACCTGACCGCCGACGGCGACCCCACCGTGGAGATGGGCCGGGCTCGCCTGCCCGGCGGGTCGGGCGAGACGATCACCGTGACGGTGGGGGACCGGGTGCGTCCCGGTCGACAGGTCGACATGGGCAACCCGCACGCCGTGGTCTTCGTCGACGACCTCGAGGACGCCGGACCGCTCACCGAGCCGCCCGCCGTCGCCCCGGCGAGCGCCTACCCCAACGGAGTCAACGTCGAGTTCGTGGTGGACCGGGGCCCGGCGCACGTCGCCATGCGGGTCCACGAACGCGGCTCCGGCGAGACCCGCTCCTGCGGCACCGGCGCCTGCGCCGTCATGGTCGCCACCGCCCGCCGCGACGGCCGGACCCCCGCCCCCGGCACGCCCCTGCGCTACACCGTGGACCTGCCCGGCGGCAGCCTCGTCATCACCGAGGACGTCGACGGGGAGATCACGATGACCGGCCCCGCCGAGATCGTCGCCGAGGGGGTCCTGGACGCCGACTGGTGGGGCCGGGCCGCCGTCCGCTGAGTTCCGGCCCCCGTAACGGCACCGCCGCCGGGGCCCGGGACGCCGGGTCGAAGCGGCGGGACGGGCGGGGGCCCGCCGCTCGCCGGGCCGCCGTTCCCACCCGGGACCGTCGCCCGGGACGCGCGGGGCGGGGAATGCCCCGGGTGCCACTCGGTGTTACCCGGCCGTCGGACGATTGATTTCGGCCGGCTTCGCCACCCCCCGGGTCACCCGTGGGGGTGATCCCCGGCCATCGGTACGGCCCGGCGACCCCACCCGCCGGCGGGCTCGGTAGCATCAAGCACCGGCACCGCTGCGGAGGTCACGGGAAACACCGGATCGCACCGGGCCCGGGGCCGGTCCCACGACCGAGCCCGCGGAGGTCCCATGACCACAGAGGTGACACCCACCCCGCAGTCCCCCCGGCC
>NZ_VKHS01000975.1 GCF_014141525.1 Streptomyces calidiresistens | reverse complement strand
GGCCTGGTGATCCACACCGTCACCCGGGCGCCGGGCGGGTCAACCGCCCAGCGCCCGGGTGACGGTGTGGATCACCAGGCCCGCCAACGCGCCGATGATCGTGCCGTTGAGCCGGATGAACTGCAGGTCGCGACCGATGTGCAGCTCGATCTTGCGGGAGGTGTGGCGGGCGTCCCAGCTCGCCACGGTGTCGCTGATCAGCGAGGTGATCTCGCGGCGGTAGCCGGTGACCACGTGGACGGCGGCGTTGGTGACCCAGGTGTCCAGCTTGCCGCGCAGGCGCGGGTCCGCCTCCAGCCGGGCCCCCAGGGAGAGCACGGAGGTGCGGGCGCGCAGCCGCAGCGCGCTGCGCTCGTCCTCGGCCGCCGCCAGCACCATGCTCCGCACGGCCGCCCACGCGGAGGCGATGACGTCCTGCACCTCGGGGCGGTTCAACAGCTCGGACTTGGCCCGCTCGACCCGTTCGCGGGTGGCCGGGTCCTCCCGCAACTGCACCGCCAGGTCGGCCAGGAAGCGGTCCACGGCGCCCCGGGCGGGGTGCGAGGGACTGTCCCGCATCTCGGTGACGAACCGCAGCAGTTCGCGGTAGACGCGGTCGCCGACCCGACGGTCCACGAAGCGGGGCGTCCACCCCGGCGCTCCGCCCTCCACCGCCGTCATGACGGTGTCGCGGTGCTCCACCAACCAGTCGTGGGCCTTGGAGCAGAACAGGTCCACCAGGCGGTGGTGACCACCCTCCTCGACCGTGCGGCCCAGCAGCCGCCCCAGGGCCGGGGAGACCTCGGTCGCCTCGGCGCGGCGGGTGATGGCCTCGCCCAGGATCGCCTGCACGTCGGAGTCCCGCAGGACCGCCATGCCCCCGCGCAGGGCGTTGGCCAACTCGGCGGTGACCCGGTCGGCGTTGTCCGGTTGCGCCAGCCAGGCGCCCACCCGGCCGCCGAGGTCCACGGCGGCGATCTTCTCCCGGACCACCTGCTCGGAGAGGAAGTTCTCGCCGACGAAGTCGCCCAGCGATTCGCCCAGTTGGTCCTTCTTGGTGGGGATGATCGCGGTGTGCGGGATCGGCAGGCCGAGGGGGTGGCGGAACAGGGCGGTGACCGCGAACCAGTCGGCGAGCGCGCCGACCATCCCCGCCTCGGCCGCCGCCGCCACGTACCCGGCCCACGGCCCGGCGCCCCGGGCCTCGGCCCAGGTGGCCAGCACGTAGACGAGCGCCACGAAGACCAGCAGTCCGGTGGCGACCGCCTTCATCCGACGCAGACCGCGCTGCTTCTCCATGTCGATCTCGGTGAAGCCGTCGGTGAGCCGACCCCGGCGCGGTGCGGCGGTCGGGGCGGGACGGGCCCCGGCGCCCGGCGCGTCGGCGGGTTCGGGTACCGGTTCCGGCACCGGTCCGGGGGGCGCGTCGGCGGCCGGCGCGGCGGGGGGTGCCGCCGGGCCGGCGGCGTCCGTCCGCCCGGTGACGGGGTCGGGCGTGTCGGCACCGTCGTCGGGGGAGACGGTGTCCCGCGCGTCCCGGTCCCCCGCTCCCCGCTCCCGCGGTTCCCCGGGATTCCCCGACGCGGCCGCCGGCGTTTCCGCGGCGGCCTCCGCCGCCCCGGCCCCGGGGAGTTCCGCCCGATGTCCGTCGTCGCCCGCGTGCCCGGCGCTGTCCGCGTCCTGATTCATCCGCTCCACCCGTTCGGTTGGTCCCTGTGCATTGTGCGCAACGCGAGGGGGGTCCCACAGCATCCTGTGGGTGGAAGGGGGCGGATCCGTCCCCCGGGTGGGGTGGTGGAGGGGGTGACGAC
>NZ_VKHS01000974.1 GCF_014141525.1 Streptomyces calidiresistens | reverse complement strand
GGTATGCGCACAATGGGGCATGTCCACGACCGGTTCCCCCTCCTCCGGTGCCGCCCGCCCGCCGCGCCCGTGCCCCTGCGGGGCCGTCACCGGCGGGACGGCCGCGACCTACGACGCCTGCTGCGGACCCGCGCACCGGGCCGAGTCGATCCCCGCGACCCCGGAGCGCCTGATGCGCTCGCGCTACAGCGCCTTCGCCCTGGGCGACGTCCCCTACCTGACCCGCACCTGGCACCCCACCACCCGACCCGCCCGGGTGGACCCCGACCCCGCGCTGCGCTGGGAACGGCTGGAGGTGCTCGCCACCGACGGGGGAGGCCCCTTCCACGCGGGTGACGAGGCGACGGTCGAGTTCCGGGCGCACTGGCGGCAGGGCCCGCACACCGGAACGCTGCACGAGGTGAGCCGGTTCCGCCGGGTCGCCGGCCGGTGGTACTACCTGGACGGCGACATCCGGGAGTGACCCGGTGGGACCTCCCCGGGTTGCCGGTCGAGGGGATCCCGGGACGGTGGGAGACACCGTTCGGGGTGGCCGTCACCCCGTCGAACGATCCGGAGGGTCCTCGTGATCGTCAAGAAGCTGCACGAAGTCGGCGTGCGCAGCGAGCACGCCTACACCGCCGCCTTCGCCTCCATCGGCCTGTCCTTCCTCTCCTGGGCCACCTCGCTGAAGGCCGAGGCCGCCGGCCTGGACCGTGCCGACCGGTGGGGCATCTTCATCGGCGAGTGGGCGCCGACCTTCTTCGGGCTGGGCCTGGCGCTGGCCCGGTACGAGGAGAGCCCCGAGCCCTCGGAGACGGAGGTCTGAGCGCCGGAGGTCGACCGGGGACGGGACGCGGGAGGGATCTCCCCGGCGGAGGACTCTCCCGCGGGGCCCCGGAAGACGGCCGCCACGGCGATCCGGGACCCGCACCGCCCCCGGGGAGCGGTCGGATCGGTGCGAACCGGAGCGGGCAGCGCGTTCCGTCGGACCGGGGTCCGGGAACGCCGTGACCCGGGGGAGCGGTCGTCCACGGGCACCCGCGCCGCCCCTCGTCCCGCCGTGGAGGCGCAACGACCGAGGGCCCTCGACGAGTACGGGATCCCCGGCTCCCCGGCCCCGCCCGACCCGGGCCGGGCGGTCGGGTCGGCCCGCCGGTTGTGCGACGTGCCGGCGGCGGTGGTCGACATCATCGGGGCCGAGGAGCACCACCGGATCGCCGCGATCGTCCCGGACCCGGTCGGTTGCGCCCGGGACGTTTCGATGTGCGCGCACCTCCCGGGCGGGCCCGCGCCGGTGATCCCGGGGGACGCGGCCCTCGATCCCCGGTTCGCGGAGCATCCCTTCGGCACCGGTGCCATCGCCCGGGTGCGTTTCCGCGCCTCCTCCCGGTTGCGCGGCCCCCGGGGGCACCGCCGGGATCCGGCGGACCCCTTCCCGCGCGCCCCGGCGGACGGGAGGACGGGGCCCGGACGATCCACCGGCCCGACGTGCGAGGACCGACAGGTCGTGATGGGCTGGGATCGCGGGCGGGGTCGTCCGGCCGGGAGGCGGCGATCCGCCACCCCCGGATGCCCGGATCCGGGCGCGGCCGGTGACGGGGCCGCGCCCGGGAGGGGCGCCGGGGACGAGGAGGTCTCCCGACGGATCCCCATGGCGAACCGGTGGCGGCCCCGCCCGCACGGCGGGCGAGTTCCAGCGTGGGGCGGGCGCCGCACGCCCGCTCGATCTGGGTGATCCGCGAGTCGACCACGTAGGCCCGGCGACCCAGCTCGGCCTGGGTCAGCCCGGCCGCCGTGCGGAGTTTGCGC
>NZ_VKHS01000973.1 GCF_014141525.1 Streptomyces calidiresistens | reverse complement strand
GTCCAGGACGTTGCGCTGGGTGGGCTGCGGGGGGGCGTAGGGGTCGGACTCGTCCGGCCAGCCCACCCAGTTGCGGGTGTTGTACTGGGCGCCGATCGGACCGGCCACGGTCGGGATGACCGGGGCCTCCTCGACGATGATCCGCTGCAGGTCGTACAGCGCCTCGGTCCGCACCTCCTCGTCGGGGGACTCGGCGTACTCGCGCAGGGCCCGGTCCACGTCGTCGTTGCGGAAGCGGCCGAAGTTGCCGCCGGGGGACGCCTCGCCGATCGGGCGGTAGACCGCGGGGTCCATCATGTGCTGGTACATGTCGTACGGGGTGGGACCGGTGTTGGCCCAGTGCAGCGTGGCGTCGAAGTCACCGGTGTCCACGGCGTTGCGCCAGGCGTCCACGGTCTGGGTCTCCACCTTGGCGGAGATCCCGATCTCCTTGAGGTTGTCCTCGATGATGGACAGCGCCGTGAGGTAGTCGGACCAACCGGCCGGGTCGGTCAGGGTCACCGACACCGGTTCGCCGTCCGGACCGCGGAGCGTGTCCCCGTCCAACTCGTACTCGGATTCGGCGAGTTCGGCACGCGCCGCCTCCACGTCGGGTTCCACGACGACGCCCCGGAACTCGGGGGCCAGGAAGGGCTCGCCGGCCGGGAGGGGGAGGCCGGTGGGGTTCTCCAGGGCCGGGTACAGACCGGCGTGGGCCTGCTCGTGGATGGCCTGGCGGTCGATCACCAGCGAGACCGCGCGGCGCACCGCCGGGTCGTCGAAGGGGGCGCGCTCGGTGTTGAGCCACAGGCCGTGGACGCCCAGGCCGGTGGGGAACCACAGGTGGTGGTGCTCGGGGTCGCGGTCCAGGTAGATGCGCTCGTGGTCCGGCATGAAGACGAAGGACCACTCGGTCTCGCCGTTGGCCAGGGCGGTGGTCTGCGCGTTGTTGTCGTTGTACGAGGTGTAGCGCAGTTCCTCGACCTCCGGCAGGCCCTTCCAGTAGGAGTCGCGCCGGGCCAGGGTGATGGTCTGCGGGGTGAAGCTCTTGATGACGTAGGGCCCGGTGCCCACCGGTTCGCGGTTGTCGAAGGTTTCCGGCGAGTCCAGCTCCGACCAGATGTGCTCGGGGACGATCAACGTCTCCAGGATCCGGTTGCGGTTGGTGAACTGGGAGGCCCCGAAGGTCACCGTGACGGTGTCACCGTCCACCGTGATGTCCTCGAAGGGGATGCTGTAGCCGTTGAAGGCCGGGGTGTCCCGGATGAGTTCGAAGGTGAACGCCACGTCCTCGGGGCCGAACTCCTCGCCGTCGGACCACTCCGGACCGTCGACGACGGTCAGTTCCAGGGTGTGGAAGTTGTCCGACCACTCGTGCTCCGAGGCCAACCAGGGGGCCGGTTCCTGCTCCGGCTGGATGACGTTGGGCATGGCCAGCGGCTCGTAGATCATCGATCGGTAGCCGAGCGAGGCGCCGGCGGAGGTGTCCAGGAACGGGTTGCTGTTGTTCGCCTGGGGGCCGTTGGGCATGCCGATGTCGAGGACGGCGGTGCCCGACCCGTTGCCGGAGGCGTTGCCCGCCGTTTGGGCACCTCCCGAACAGGCCGTGGCGAGGAGGCCGACGGCCAGGAGGGCGGCTGTGACCGCCGTGGTTCTGCGGGTGCGGGGACGAACTCTCATGGGTGGTCTCCGGGTGTGCGGGGGTGGGGAACGGGTGACGCGCCCGGTTCGGAATCGGGCACGTCGGACTCCGGGGCGTGCGGGATCGACGGCGGTCGCGGGACGGGCGACCGCCGGAGGGACGGGTTCCGGG
>NZ_VKHS01000972.1 GCF_014141525.1 Streptomyces calidiresistens | reverse complement strand
GAGGGGCGGGAGGGACGAGCAACCCCCACCGTTGACCACACGGGTGTGCGACGGGTGGTGATGATGCGTCACCGGTGACGCATTCACGGGGATTTCGTTGGGTCGATGCCATCGGTTTCGGCATGACCACTTCTCAAGTCTGTTACGCGCTGGTAACAAACTTGGGGCAACCCCCCACACCCCCCACCCGGGAGGATTCATGAGACTCCGCCGCCTGCTGTCGGCGGCCGCCACCGCGGTCGCCCTGCTCGGCGTCTCCCTCGTCGCCCCCACCTCGGCCGCCGCCCAGGAGGCGCCGGCGCGCTACGTGGCACTGGGAGATTCCTACTCCTCCGGCGTCGGCGCCGGGAACTACCGTTCCGACAGCGGCGACTGCCGCCGCAGCACCAGGGCCTACCCCGAGCTCTGGGCTGCGGCCAACGCCCCCGCCTCCTTCCACTTCACCGCCTGTTCCGGTGCCCGCACCACCGATGTGCTCGCCGAACAACTCGGCCCCCTCAACGCCGAGACCACCCTGGTGACCATCTCCATCGGGGGCAACGACGCCGGCTTCGCCGACACCATGACGGTGTGCGTTCTCCAGGGAACCAACGCGTGCGTGAACCGTGTCGCCCGGGCCAACGCCTACATCACCGAGACCCTGCCCTCCCGCCTGGACGCGGTGTACACCGCGATCCGCGAGCGGGCGCCCAACGCCCGGGTCGTCGTGATGGGCTACCCGAGGATGTACCAGCTCAACGGCACCTGCCTGGTCGGGATCAGTGAGCAGTCCCGGGCGGCGATCAACGGGGCCTCGGACAACCTGAGCGAGGTCATCTCCAAGCGCGCGGCCGACCACGGTTTCGCGTACGGGGACGTCCGCCCGGCGTTCACGGGTCACGAGATCTGCTCGTCCGCCTCGTGGCTGCACAGTCTCACCCTGCCGATCGAGAACTCCTACCATCCGACCGCGGCCGGTCAGTCCGGTGGCTACCACCCGGTCATGGCGGCTCTCTCCTGACCCTCCCGGACCCATCCACCCCCCACCGCGGGGCGGGCCCTCTTGTCGTCCCCGACGGAGCGGCCCGCCCCGCGGCGTCACCCGATACGCTCGGAAAACGGGGCAACCCCCCGGCCGGGTGTCGCGTCCCCCATAGCGGGTGACGTTCCCACCGGCCCGGGCGAGGGCGGGTCGTCGCCGTCCCGCCGAGAGCACGGACCCGGGCGACCGGAGAAGGAGAGCGACATGTCAACGGGTGGAAAGATCGCCGTCGGGGGAGTGGTCGCCGGACTGTTCCTGTGGTGGCTGACGAACTTCTGGATCGCCGCGCTGGTGATCTTCGGTGTCCCCGCGGCGGCGTACCTGCTGCTGGACCCCTCCCAGCGCCGACGTCTGCGTCGGGTCTCCCGCAAGGAACTCGGCCGCTGACCCCACGCCCCCGGCCCCATCGGACCCTCCGCCGGTCCCGGGGTGCCGGGGGCTGTTCCGTCCCGTTGGCCCTCCGGGTGCATCCGGGCACGACCGGGCAGGACACGAACGGGGATGATCCCGGGATCCGCCCGACCGGGCGGATCCGTGCATGCCCGATACATCTTGGAGCAGGATGTGTCACCCGGCTCGGTGGGTCCGCCGGGCGCACTACGGTCCCGGTCATGGTCCACCCCCATCACCCCGACTCCCGGCCGGGCGTCGATCCCCGGTCGGGGACGGGCGGTCCCGGCCATCGGTCCGGCCGGGAGGTCGGAGCGTGAGTTCCCGACCGCTCCGCGGCGCCGCGCCACCCCCGGGGATCGCTCCCGGCGGTCCCCCCGG
>NZ_VKHS01000971.1 GCF_014141525.1 Streptomyces calidiresistens | reverse complement strand
CTCCGCCCCGCCGGGCCCCGGGCCCCGGGCCCGTCGGAGGGAAACCGACGGGCCCGGGGCCCGACCACGGGGGTCAGCAGCTCCAGCTGTTGGAGGAGATCGCGTTGTTCATGGTCGAGCTCAACGAGGTCTGTCCGGAACCCCGCCCCAGGGTCAGCCGCGACCCGGCGTAGTTGCGGCTCGTCCACAGAACGGCCGAGCAACTGGTGCCGTTGTTGTAGACCGAGGAGGCGCAGTTCTCCCAGTTCCCCCCAGGGCAGGCGGAGTTGGAGAAGACCGCCCAGTTCGGGTTGGTTCCGGACAGCTGACCCGGCCCGGCTCCCGAGTAGTTGGTCCCGCTCCAGAAGCAGACGTTCGTCGCGGTGCACCCGCTCGGCGCCGCGGCGACCCCGACCGAGGCGGTCGAGGCGTAGGGAAGAGCGGTCGCCGAGTCGTCCGCCGCGTGGGCGGGCGAGACCCCCATCATCACCCCGGCGGCGAGGACCGCCCCCGCGAACAGGGCGGAGAAACGCTTCGCGATGTCTTTCAAGACATTTCCTCTCCGAAACGGCCGGAACCCTTGTGGTTCCGTTCACGCCGGGTCCGACGGCCGGCGCGAACTGCCGTTATCCAGACTGTCGAAATATGACAGCGTGAACCACGGTGTGGCGCCTCCGGTCAAAAGTCGAGGTCATCGAAAGGGAGTCAGGTGCTCCGTATCCATTTCACCGACGCGGACCTGGCACGCACCAGAGTGGCGTCCCGTCCGGATCCGCTCTGGGAGATCGTGACCAGCCTGTACCGCCTCCAGACACGCAGCGGCCGCCGGGGCCACGCCCACTGGTACCGTCTCGCCCGCCGGCGCCTGGTGGAGAGGGGACTGGCCCGGGCGGTGCGCACCGTTCTGCTGCCGTTCTTCCCCCGGGGGGTCTACCTACCGGACTTCCTCACCCCGGCGGAGTCGGAACACGGACTGGAGGAGGGACTGGAGGCGATCCTGGCGTGTCCGCCGAGCCGCGTCCGGGCCGAGACCGCTCTCCTCGCCCGCACCTCACCGGCCCCGCTGCCGCTCCGGGTGGACGCCCCGGAGCCCCGACGGGAACTGGTGGCCCTGATGCGGGCCTACCACGAGGCGGTCCTCGCGCCGGTCGAGGAGGAGCTCCGGGCCGTGGTCGAGGCGGAACGTTCCCTGCGGCTCCGGGATCTGCTCGACGGCGGGGTGGGGGGAATGCTCACCGGCCTGGGACCGGGGACCCGGCTGCAGGGGTCCGTGCTGAGTGTCCGTTACCCCGGAGCGGACCGGGACCTGCGCCTCGCCGGACGCGGCTTGAGGATCGTCCCCTCCCGCTTCTGTCGGGACACCCCGATCACCCTGGCCGACCCGACCCTGCCGCCGGTGCTGGTGCATCCGCCGGGGAACGCCGCCGGGAACCGGGGCATGACCCGGGGTCCCGGTGACGGCGCTCCGTGCGGAACCGGGGATCACCCGTGGTCGGGGACCCGCCGGGGAACGGACGGCGCCGGTGACGCGCCCCTGGCGGTCCTCCTCGGTCGCACCCGGGCCATCGCCCTGCACGCGGTGGAGACGGGCGCGACCACCGGTGAGATCGCCCGCGCCGCCGGTGTCTCCTGCTCCGCCGCCAGTCGGCACGCCGGTGCCCTGCGGAACGCCGGGCTGGTCAACAGCAACCGGTGCGGGACGTACGTGCTGCACACCCTCACCCCGGCCGGGGCAGCCCTGTTGCGGGCGGCTTCGGGGGAGCGGACGCCCCCGGACCCGCCCCCTCACGCGGACGGCGGGGGTGTCCGCTCCCC
>NZ_VKHS01000970.1 GCF_014141525.1 Streptomyces calidiresistens | reverse complement strand
AGACAGGCGCGCCCCCCGGAACGTCCGCGCCCGCCACCCGACAGCGGCGACCCGCCGGCCTCCGGATCCACCTCGTCCGGGCCGGTCGCCCCCTGCGATCCGGTCCGCTCCCCCGGCGCGTCGCGGCTCCGGCGGGGGCGCGCCGGCAGCACCCGCAGCGCCTCGCCGATGTCGGACACCTCCACGACCCTCATCCCCGGCGGCACCTCCCCCGGGTCCACCGGCACCAGGGCCCGGGTGAAGCCCAGCCGGGCCGCCTCCGCCAACCGTCGCTGCACGCCGGTCACCCGCCGCACCTCCCCGGCCAGCCCCACCTCGCCCACGGCCACCAGGTTCTGCGGCAGGGGGGTGTCGGAGGCCGCGCTGGCCAGGGACAGCGCCACCGCCAGGTCGGCCGCCGGCTCCGAGAGCCGGACCCCGCCGACCGTCGCGGTGTAGATGTCGTTCTTCCCCAGCGCGCCGATCCGGCCCCGCTGCTCCAGAACGGCGAGGATCATCGAGACCCGGGAGGTCTCCAGCCCCGAGGTGGTCCGCCGGGGCGAGGGGATCTGGCTGTCCACCGTCAGCGCCTGCACCTCGGCCACCAGCGGCCTGCGGCCCTCCAGGGTGACGGTCAGACAGGTCCCCGGCACCGGCTCCGAACGCCGGGTCAGGAACAGGCCCGACGGGTCGGCGAGCGAGGTGATCCCCGCGTCGTGCAGCTCGAAACAGCCGACCTCGTCGGTCGCGCCGTAGCGGTTCTTCACACCGCGCACCAGGCGCAGCCGGGCGTGCCGGTCGCCCTCGAAGTGCAGCACCACGTCCACCAGGTGCTCCAGCAGCCGCGGACCGGCGATCGCGCCGTCCTTGGTGACGTGGCCCACCAGCAGGGTGGACATGCCGCGCTCCTTGGAGGCCCGGATCAGGGCGCCGGCCACCTCGCGCACCTGGGCCACCCCGCCCGGCGCGCCGTCGATCTCCGGCGAGGCGACGGTCTGCACCGAGTCCAGCACCAGCAGCTCCGGCTTCACCGCGTCCAACTGCCCCAGGATCGCCGAGAGGTCCGTCTCCGCCGCGAGGTAGAGGTGGTCGGCGATCGCGCCGATCCGATCGGCCCGCAGCCGCACCTGACCGGCCGACTCCTCGCCGGTCACGTAGAGCGTCGGACGCTCGGGGGAAGAGGCCTTGGCCGCCACGTCCAGCAGCAGCGTGGACTTGCCCACTCCCGGCTCACCCGCCAGCAGCACCACCGCCCCCGGCACCAGGCCG
The DNA here is from genome assembly GCF_014141525.1 of Streptomyces calidiresistens. Lineage (GTDB taxonomy): Bacteria > Actinomycetota > Actinomycetes > Streptomycetales > Streptomycetaceae > Streptomyces > Streptomyces calidiresistens. The sequence goes on along the minus strand of NZ_VKHS01000970.1, from coordinate 552 downwards.
CCGCCCAGCACCCGGTCCAGCTCCGGCACACCGGTGCTGCGCGCCACCACCTTGTGACCGTCCACCCGGCCGATCGGCAGGGCGGGGGAGGTCACCCGGGCGGCGGCGGTCGTCCGCACCGCCGGCGCGGCGCCCACCTCCTCGACCGTGCCCCACGCCTGGCACTCCGGGCAGCGGCCGAGCCACTTGGCGGTGGACCAGCCGCACTCGGTGCAGCGATAGGACGGTCGGTCTGTTCTACGGGCCATGCGCACGACCGTACCGCCGACCACCGACATCGACGCCGGTGGGCGTTGCGGCGCCCGGGCCCCGCCCGGGCGATCGGTCGCGTCGTACGGGGAGCGGTGCGGGGAGCGCTGCGGGGAGTCGTGCCGGGAGCGGTGCGGAAAAGCCGTCGGGGAACCCCACGGGATCCGGTCCGCCCCCGGGCTTCGTCACCCGATCGAGGGAACCACGCCGGGAGACGGCCGAAGAGGCCCTCCCCGGGCCCTAACGTCGGGCGGGATGAGCAGCAGCCGCCGGCACGCCGCCCCCTCCGCCCGTACCCGGGGC
>NZ_VKHS01000097.1 GCF_014141525.1 Streptomyces calidiresistens | reverse complement strand
GAAGTGGGGGATGAGGGGGTCATCCCCTCACGCTATGCGCGTCACCGCCCGCTCGCCGGCGGTTATGGACCTGCCCTCCCGACTTGCCGGTTTCACCTGCCCATGAGGATGAGGCCATGCTCCTTTTTCAGGGCACCCCCTTCCTGCGCAGTTCGCACGAAGGTGGTATCAGATGGCCAGAGCGGCTCGGAGCCCCTGACTCACCTTCAGCATGGTGTGGTGGGACAGAGCTCCACGATCCTCCAGCAGTTCGTACCGGTGGAGATTGACGAGGTCATCGCACAGCACTCTTCCCGCGAGTGGATCGGCGGTGCTCAATTCCACGATCGAGGGGAGGGGTGGCTTGGTGCTCGTGGTGATACGAGTGGCGAGACAGTCTTTCAAGTGAGTGTTGCGAGCATTGTTCGATACGACCAGCCAGGGCTTTCCGCCATGGCCCACGTCGGCCGTGTACACCCGCCCCCTGATCGGAATGATCTCCGACACGGCTACGCCTCCTCTTCCCCGGCGCCGCGTCGTCGCCCGCGCATGGCCGCGTGGAACTCGCGATCCTCCTCGTCCTCCTGTGCGGCGAGGGCGGCATATCCATGGAGCATCGCTCCCTCTTCGACGGCTTTGCGCCCCGCGGTGAGCAGAGCATGAAGCACCTCGGCCTCGGAGGGGCGGGAGGACAGCTCCACTCCCAGCGCGAGGAGAGCCGCACGTTCGCTGCTGTCCGTGTCGCGGATACGGGTGGCGATGGACTGGTCTTCTTCTGTTATCGGGATGCTTTTCCGGGTGGGCGCAGACATGATGCACAGCGTGATGCATTTTTTGATTCCCGACAAGCTGCACAAAATGCTTCACCCCGGCTGGGCGAGTCCGCCGTCCCGCCTTCGGCCGCTCACTCCAGGGGGGCCCACCAGCGGACGGAGGTGCCCCGGTCGTCCGGGCCGGGGCCGTAGTCCGCGCCGCCGCCCAGGGACTCCGCCCGGCGTCGCAGGTTCACCAGCCCGCTGCGCCGTCCCGTGCCCTCGGGGGGAAGACCCACCCCGTCGTCCGTGACGGTCAGCCGCACCGCCGCCCGCCCGTCCGGCAGCGGCTCGGTGACGTCCACGGTCACCTCCACCCGGCTCGCGCCGGCGTGCCGGGCGACGTTGGAGAGGGTCTCGCGGACCGCCGCGATCATGTTCTTGGCGATCAGGTCGTCCACCCGGGCGTCCACCGGGCCGACGAAGGAGACGGACGGTTGGAAGCCCAGGGACCGGGCGGCGGTGCCGGTCTCCCGCAGCACCCGGGTGCGCAGGCCGGTCGGGGCCTCCTCCGGGCCCTGTTGGAGGGCGAAGATGGCGGTGCGGATCTCCTGGATGGTGGCGTCCAGCTCGTCCACCGCCTTGCCGATGCGCGCCGCCAACCGGGGGTCCCCCGCCGCGCGACCGGCGCTCTCCAGCAGCATCCCGGTGGCGAAGAGCCGCTGGATGACGAGGTCGTGCAGGTCCCGGGCGATCCGGTCGCGGTCGGCGTAGACGGCGAGCTGCTCGCGGTCCCGACGGGCCTCGGTGAGCAGCAGCGCCAGCGCCGCCTGTTGGGCGAACTGGGTGGCCATCGCCCGCTCGGCGAAGGTGAAGCGGGGGGCGCCGGGGGCCCGGGGCACCGACAGGACGCCGATCAGTTTCCCGTCGCTGCCCAGCGGCAGGAGCATGTTCGGCCCGTACCGGCCGGCCAGGTGGGTGAAGCGCCAGGGGTCGTCCTCGGTGTGCTCGACGAACGCCGGTTCCCCGGAGAGCAGCAGTTCGTTGGCCCAGCCGCCGGGCGGGATCTCCGCCCCGATCAGCCCCATGGGTTCGGTGGAGCTGACCGCGACCACCACCAGGCCGCCCGCCTCGTCGGGGAGGAGCACCAGGCCGGCGTCGGCGTCGGCCAGCCGGCGGGCCTGCTCGGCGACCACGGCCAGCGCGTTGTCGCCGTCGCCGGAGAGCAGGGAGGTGGAGAGCTCGGCGCTGCCGTCCATCCAGCGGGCCCGTTGGCGCACCGCCTCGTAGAGCCGGGCGTTGCCGATGGCGATGCCGGTCTCGGTGGCGAGGATCTGGCAGATCTGGAGGTCGTCGCGGGTGAAGACGCCGGGGCGGGGGTCGCCGAGGTAGAGGCCGCCGAAGCCGGCGCCGTGCACCCGGATGGGGGCACCCAGCAGGGACCGGATGGCGGGTACGCCGTCGGGGCCGGGCAGTCCGCCGTACCGGGGGTCCTCGGTCATGTCGTCCATGAGGACCGGGCGGGGATTCTCCAGCATCGCGGAGATCCGCCGGTCGCGGTCGGGGAGGTTGATCAGGCGCTCCATGACCTCCTGCTCGACCCCCCGGGTGACCAGTTCCCCGATGCCGCCCTCCTCGTCCAGGACGCCGATGCCGATGTAGCGGGCGCCGACCAGTTCGGCGGCGGCCTCGGTGACCCGGTCCAGGAGGGTGTGCAGTTCGACGTCGCCGCCGATGGTGACCATGGCGCGCAGCAGGCGGGGGATGCGCCCGGACAGCTCGGGGGAGCCACCGTTCGCCGTGTCGGCGTCACGGGGCGGGGCGGCCCCGCCCGGGTCCCCGGGGTGCCCCGACCGGCCGGCGGAGCCGCGCCGCGCTGTCCCTGTCATGATGCGAGCCTAGAATCACCCGACCGGTGAGGAAAGTCGGATCTGTCCGGATGTGCGGGGTTTCCGGTCCTCGGACGGCTCCGGGGCGACGGCGCGCCCGGCGTCGTTCCCGGTCCCGTTCCCGGCGGCCTCCGTCGCCCCGCCCGCCCGCAGCATCCGCCGGAACGGTCCCGCGGCCCCGGCCAGCTCCGCGTACGGGCCGCGCTGCACCACCCGGCCGCCGTCCAGCACCAGCACCTCGTCCACCTCCTCCAGACCCACCAGCCGGTGGGTGATCAGCAGGGTGGTGCGGTCGGCGGTGGCCGCCAGCAGATCGGCGGTGAGCGCGTCGGCGGTGTCGGTGTCCAGGTGCTCGGCCGGCTCGTCCAGCAGCAGCACCGGGAAGTCCGCCAGCAGGGCCCGGGCCAGTGCCAGGCGCTGCCGTTGGCCGCCGGACAGCTCGGCGCCGTGCTCGCCGACGGGGGTGTCGAGGCCGGCGGGCAGGCCGTCCACCCATTCCAGCAGTCGCGCCCGGTCCAGCGCCGCGCGCAGTTCACCGTCGCCCGCGCCGGGGCGCGCCAGCCGCAGGTTCTCGCGCAGCGTGCTGTCGAAGAGATGCGCGTCCTGCGCGCACAGACCCACCGTCCGCCGCACGTCCTCCCCGCGCAGGGAGGTCGCGTCCACGCCGCCGAGGACGTACGAACCGGCCTCCGGGTCCAGGAAGCGCAGCAGGCACAGGGCCAGTGTCGTCTTGCCCGCGCCCGAGGCGCCGACCACGGCGATCCGGCGGCCCGGCGTCAGCTCCAGGTCCACGCCCGACAGGGCGGGGGCGGCCTCCGGGGACTGTCCCGGGTGGCGCGCGGTCAGGCCGCGCACCACCAGCGGGAACGGCTCGGCGGGCGGCTCGGCCGGTTCGGCGGGCTCGCGCACCGGGTCCGGGGTGTCCAGCACCTCGGCGACCCGCTCGGTGGCCCGGCCGGCGCGCTGCCGGTGCTGCACCGCCACCGGCAGGCCGTTGACGGCCTCGAAGGCGGCGAGCGGCACCATCACCACCGTCGCCAACCACACCCCGGCCAGGGCGCCGGAGGCCACCCCCGCCGCCCCCACCCAGGCGGCGGCGGCCACGGTCAGGCCGGCGGCCAGCGCGCTCAGCCCCGCCGCCGAGGCGGTCGCCGAGCCGGACCGGGCCGCCAGGGCGGTGAGTTCCCGGTCGCTGTCGCGCACCGCCGCGATCCGGCCGGGGAGCGCGCCCGCGACGGTCAACTCGCCGGTGCCGGTGAGCAGGTCCACCACCCGGGTGCCCAGCCGGCCCCGGGCCGGGGCGAGCCGCCGCTCGGTGCGGCGGGCGATCGCCGCGGTCAGCAGGGGGACGCCGACGCCGGCGGCGAGCAGGCCGGCCGCGAGCACCGCGCCGGCACCCGGCAGCAGCCATCCGGTGAAGACCACGGCGGCCGTGGAGACGACCGCCGCCGCGCCGGCCGGCAGCAGCCAGCGCAGCCAGTGGTCCTGGAGGGCGTCCACGTCGGAGACCAGGCGGGAGAGCAGGTCGCCGCGCCGGGTGCGGCGCAGCCCGGCGGGGGCCAGCCGCTCCAGTCGCCCGTAGACGGTCACCCGCAGGTCGGCGAGCATCCGCAGCACCGCGTCATGGCCCAGCAGCCGCTCGACGTACCGGAAGACGGCCCGGCCGATGCCGAAGGTGCGGGTGAGGGTGACCGCGATCATCAGGTACAGGACCGGGGGCTGTTCGGAGGCGCGGGAGATCAGCCAGCCGGAGACGGCCATCAGACCGGTGGCGGATGCCAGGGCCAGGGCGCCGAAGACGGCGGTCAGGGCGAGCCGCCCGGCCCGGGGGCGGGCGGCGTCGCGCAGCAGACGACGGGCGCCGGTGCTCCGGCCGGCCGGCAGGAGGCGGCGCACCGCCCGGGCGGCGATCCCGGCCGTGGAGGGGGTGGTGCCCTGCCCGGCGGGGGTGTCGTTCCCGGTGGGGGTGTCGCCGGCGTCGGGCTCGCGGGTGTCGAGGAAGTCGCCGAGGATCCACCCGCCGGGGGCGGTGGGTTCCCCGGGCGTGCCGGCCGGGGTCGGTACGGGTGCCCCGGTGGGAAGCGTGTCCCCGGCACCTGCCGGGCCCGTCGCGTCACCCGTGACCCGGGGGCGGTCCGCTCCGTCGGCGGGGGCGGCACCGCCGGGGCCGGCGGCCGCCTCCCCGTCGGTCCCCGCCGGGAGCGGGGTCGGCGGGAGGAGTTCCACCACCCGGTCGGCGAGGTCCCGCAGCGCCGGCCGGTGGGTGACGATCAGCACCGTCCGTCCGGCGGCGGCCCGGCGCAGGGTCTCCCGCACCCGCGCCTCGGTGAGGCCGTCCAGCGCGGCGGTCGGTTCGTCGAGCAGCAGCACCGGGCGTTCGGTGAGCAGGGCCCGGGCCAGTGCGACCCGCTGCCGCTGACCGGCGGACAGACCCGTGCCGCCCTCCTCCACCCGGCGCCCCGGCGGCAGGTCGGCGTCGGCGGCGGCGTCGCGCAGGGCGCGGAGCACGGCCGCGTCGTCGGCGTCCGGGCGGGCCAGGCGGACGTTCTCGGCGATGGTGCCGGCGAACAGGTGGGGGTGCTGCGGCACCCACGCCACCTGCCGGTGCCAGGAGTCGGGGTCCAGGTCGGCGAGGTCGCGGTCCCCGACGAGCACCCGCCCGCCGGGTTCCGGGCGCACGAAGCCCAGCAGCACGTTGATCAGGGTGGTCTTGCCGACCCCCGAGGGGCCGACCACGGCCACCGTCCCGCCGGGGGGCAGCGTCAGGTCCAGCTCCCGCAGCACCTCACCGGCGCGGCCCTCCCGCCGCACGGTGACCCGCTCCAGCCGCAGCGCGGCGGTCCGCGCGTCGGGGGCCGGGTCGGTGCCGGGCCGGGGCCGCTCGGTCTCCAGCACGCCGAACACCTCGTCGGCGGCGGACAGGCCCTCGGCGGCGGCGTGGTAGTGGGTGCCGACCTGGCGCAGCGGCAGGTACGCCTCGGGGGCCAGGATCAGCACCACCAGGCCGGTGTGCAGGTCGAGTTCGCCGTGCACCAGGCGCATCCCGATGGTCACGGCGACCAGCGCCACCGAGATGGTGGCGAGCAGTTCCAGGGCGAAGGAGGAGAGGAAGGCGATGCGCAGGGTGCGGACGGTGGTGCGGCGGTAGTCGGCGGTGATGGCCCGGATGTTCTCCACCTGGGCGCGGGCGCGGCCGAACACCTTCAGGGTGGGCAGGCCGGCGACCACGTCCAGGAAGTGGTGGGAGAGCCGGCTCAGCCGGCGCCACTGCCGGTCCATGTGGGAGCGGGTGGCCCAGCCGATGAGAACCATGAACAGCGGGATCAGCGGCAGGGTGCCGAGGATGATCGCCGCCGAGACCCGGTCCTCGGTGAGGATGACGGCCAGGACGGCGGCGGGGACCGCGACGGCGAGGCCGAGCTGGGGCAGATAACGGGCGAAGTAGTCGTCGAGGGCGTCGATGCCGCGTCCGGCGAGCACGGCGAGTTCGCCGCTGCGCCGGTGGTCGAGCCGGCCGGGGCCGAGGGCGGCGGCGTGCTCGACCAGCCGCATCCGCAGCTCGGACTTGACGGCGGCGCCCGCCCGGTGGGCGGCCCGCTCGGTGAGCCAGGAGACCAGGGCGCGGCCCACCGCCGTGGCGGCGAGCAGTGCCACGGGGCCGGTGAGTTCGTCGGAGCCGAGGCCCTGTTGGAAGGAGCCGACGACGATGTCGGCGATCAGCACGGCCTGGGCGATGACCAGGCCGGCGTTGAGGAGGCCGAGGAGGACCGAGCCGACGAGGAACCCGCGGGTGGCGCGGGCGTGGCGGAGGAGGCGGGGGTCCACGGGCTTCATGACGATCCGTCTTCCGTGCGGGGGCGGTCGGCCGGCGCCGGTCGGGGGTAACCGGCGCCGGCCGGGGGTCCCGGTCCGTCGGTGAGGGGGGACGGGGCCGGGAGTCGGTGGCCGACGCGGTGGTCAGGCGGTCGGCACGCGATCGGGCGCGTCGGGCGAGCCCGGCGCGTCGGGGGTGCGGGGCCCGGTGGTGTCGGGTCCGGTCCCGCCGTCGGTGGGCCCGTGCGGGTCGGGGGCGAGGTGCTGCACCCCGATCCGCTTGCGGAACACCCAGTACGTCCAGCCCTGGTAGAGCAGCACGATCGGGGTGGCGATGGCCGCGACCCAGGTCATGATCGTCAGGGTGTAGGGGGTGGCGGCGGCGTTGACCACCGTCAGGTCCCACTCCGCGTTCAGCGAGGAGGGCATCACCGCCGGGTAGAGGGTCAGGAAGAGCATGGTCACGGCGGCGGCGATGGTGACGCCGGAGAGGCCGAAGGCCCAGCCCTCGCGCCCGGCCCGGTTGGCGAACAGGGCGGCCACCAGCGCGCCCGCGGCGATCACCAGGGCGATCAGCGACCACACGGTGCCGGTGCCCAACTGGGTCCAGCCCAGGAAGAGCACCGCCAGGGCGGCGGTGACCAGCCCCAGCCCGCCCGCCAGGGCGCGGGCCCGGTCCCGGACCTCGCCGACCGTCTTGAGCGCGATGAACACCGCGCCGTGGAAGGTGAAGAGGAACAGGGTGACCGCGCCGCCGAGCAGCGCGTAGCCGTTGAGGAGGTCGAAGAGGTTGCCGACGTACTCGCCGTCGGCGTCGATCGGCACGCCCCGCACGATGTTGGCGAAGGCCACGCCCCACAGGAAGGCGGGCAGCAGGGAGGTCCAGAAGATGGCGTGCTCCCAGTTGCGCTGCCAGCGCTCCTCGGGCCGCTTGGAGCGGTACTCGAAGGCGACGCCGCGCACGATCAGGCAGATCAGGATGAGCAGCAGCGGGATGTAGAAGCCGGAGAAGAGGGTGGCGTACCACTCGGGGAAGGCGGCGAAGGTGGCGCCACCGGCGGTGAGCAGCCAGACCTCGTTGCCGTCCCAGACGGGGCCGATGGTGTTGATCAGCACCCGGCGTTCGCGGCGGTCGCGGGCCAGGCCCCGGGTCAGCACGCCGACGCCGAAGTCGAAACCCTCCAGGAAGAAGTAGCCGATCCACAGGACGGCGATCAGGGAGAACCAGACGACGGTGAGCGCGTGCGGTTCGAGTGCGGCGTGCACGGAACTCGCCGGGTTCGCCAGGCTCGACAGGCTCGACAGGTTCGTCGGGTCGATGGGATTCACGGGACGGTGCTCCTTTCGCCGCTCAGTAGGAGAAGGCCATGGGGCGGTCGGCGTCCTCGCGGTCGTGGCCGCCGATGCGGGTGGGTGGGTTGCGGTCCGCGTCGGTCAGTTCGGGCGGCCCGGCCTTGGCGTACTTGACCAGGAGCTTGACCTCGATGACGGCGAGCGCCGCGTACAGCAGGGTGTAGACGCTCATCGAGAGGATGACCTCGCCCTGCGAGACGTTGGGGGAGACGCCCGCGGAGGTGGGCAGGACGCCGTAGACCACCCAGGGCTGGCGGCCCATCTCGGTGAAGATCCAGCCCCAGGCGTTGGAGATCAGGGGGAAGGCGAGGGTGAGGACGGCCAGTCGCCAGTACCACCGGGAGAGGGTGGGGCCGAGTTCGCCGTCGCGGGTCAGGGCGAGGATGGGCACCCGTTCGGTGTCGGCGGCCTTCTCGCGGAGGCGGTCGGAGAGGAAGAGTTTGCGGCGGGTGAGCCACAGTCCGGCGACGCCCAGCGCGAAGGAGATCATGCCGAAGCCGATCATCCAGCGGAAGCTCCAGTAGGCGACCGGGATGTTGGGCCGGTAGTCGCCGGGTCCGAACTCCTCCTGCAGGGCCTCGTTGGTGTCGTTGATGCCGGGGACCGGGTCGGAGAAGTTGCCGTGGGCGAGGAAGGAGAGCAGGCCGGGTATCTCGATGGCGACGACGTTGCGCCCCTCGTCGACGTCGCCGACGGCGAAGGCGGAGAAGGGGGCGGGGCCCTCGGTTTCCCACAGGGCCTCGGCGGCGGCCATCTTCATCGGCTGCTGCTCGTACATGATCTTGGCGATGTGGTCGCCGCTGACGGCGGTGAGCAGGCCGCCGACGACCACGGTGACCAGGCCCAGGCGCAGCGAGGTGCGCATCACCTCGACGTGCCGGCCCTTGCGCAGGTGCCAGGCGGCGATGCCGACGACGAACGCCCCGCCGGTGAGGAAGGCGGCGGTGATGGCGTGGGCGAAGTGGGCGACGGCGGTGTTCTGGGTGAGGACGGCGAGGAAGTCGGTGAGTTCGGCCCGGCCCGCCTCCTCGTTGTAGGTCCAGCCGACCGGGTGCTGCATCCAGGAGTTGGCGGCGAGGATGAAGTAGGCGGACAGCACGGTGCCGACCGCGACCATCCAGATGGTCGCCAGGTGCAGCTTCTTGGGCAGCTTGTCCCAGCCGAAGATCCACAGACCGATGAAGGTGGATTCGAAGAAGAAGGCGATGAGCGCCTCGAAGGCGAGCGGGGCCCCGAACACGTCGCCGACGAAGCGGGAGTAGTCGGACCAGTTCATGCCGAACTGGAACTCCTGGAGGATGCCCGTGACCACGCCCATGGCGATGTTGATCAGGAAGAGCTTGCCCCAGAACTTGGTGGCCCGCAGGTAGCGGTCCTTCCCCGTGCGCACCCAGGCGGTCTGGAGGCAGGCCACGAGGGTCGCCAGGGAGATCGTCAGCGGGACGAAGAGGAAGTGGTAGACGGTGGTGATGCCGAACTGCCACCGGGCGAGGGTCTCGTCCGCGAGGGCGAGGCCCACGAGATCACCCGTGAGGTTCATGGCTGTGGCCGCGGCGGTTGGGTCCACGGTGGTGCTCTCCTTCTTCGGTGCTCGTCCCCGGCCGTCGGCTCCCGGTCGGGGGTCGGGCGGTCGGGTACCGGCCCGGGCGGGGTCTCACCCGGTGCGCCGGATCCGTCCGACCCGTCCGGCCGGGACACGACGGGACGAGAAGGCGAACAGCGAATACGACAAGGCCAGCTTGTGAACGTATTCACATTCACAAGCAAGTATCCCCCATGCCCGCGCACCCTTCGCGCCCCGGGGGTGTGAGACCGGTCTCCCCGGTCCCCCGTGAACTCCGCACGCCCCCGTCCGCGCCCGGAAACGGGCTGGACCGGCGCGGCCGCGTCCGTGGACGCCCCGCGCCGGCCCTCATACGGTAGGGCGCGCGCCGGTCCCTCCCCGGGCGCCGGCAGGCTCCCCGCTCGGGTCTACCGGCCCTTGCGGAACTCCGCCGCGGCCCGCAGGAACAGGTCGTTGGCCTCCCGCTCGCCGATCGTCACCCGCACCCCCTCGCCCGGGAACGGCCGCACCAGCACCCCGGCCGCCTCGCAGGCCGCCGCGAACCCCGTGGTCTCCGCGCCCAGCCGCAGCCACACGAAGTTCGCCCGGGTCTCCGGCACCGTCCAGCCCTGCCCGGCCAGCTCCGCCGAGACCCGCCCCCGCTCGGCCACCAGCTGTGCCACCCGTTCCCGCAGCGCCGGTTCCGCGCGCAGGGAGGCGATCGCCGCCTCCTGGGCGATGCCGCTCACCCCGAACGGCACCGCCGTCTTGCGCAGTGCCTCCGCCACCGGCGCGTGCGCCACCGCGAAGCCCACCCGCAGCCCGGCCAGGCCGTACGCCTTGGAGAAGGTCCGCAGCACGCAGACGTTGGGCCGCTCCCGGTACAGGTCCAGGCCGTCGGGGACCAGCGGGTCGTCCACGAACTCCCGGTACGCCTCGTCCAGCACCACCAGCACGTCCCCCGGCACCCGGTCGAGGAAGGACTCCAGCTCCGCGCGGCGGATCGCGGTCCCGGTCGGGTTGTTGGGGTTGCAGACGAAGATCAGCCGGGTGCGGTCGGTGATCGCCGCCGCCATCGCGTCCAGATCGTGGTCCTCGCCGGCGGTCAGCGGCACCTGCACGGAGGTCGCCCCGGAGATCCGGGTGATGATCGGGTACGCCTCGAAGGACCGCCAGGCGTAGATCACCTCGTCGCCCGGGCCGGCGGTGGCCTGGAGCAGTTGCTGGGCCACCCCCACCGAGCCGGTGCCGGTCGCCAGGTGCTCCACCGGCACCGTGAACCGCTCCGCGAGCTCGGCCGTCAAAGCCCCGCAGAACATGTCCGGGTAGCGGTTGAACCCGCCGGCGGCGGTGGTCGCCGCCTCCAGCACACCGGGCAGCGGCGGGTAGGGATTCTCGTTGGAGGAGAGCTTGTACGGCACCGGGCCGCCATCGGTGCCGGGGCCGGCGGAGCGCCCCGGTCGGTAGGTCGGGATGTCGTCCAGCACCGCGCGCAGACGGGGACCGGTGCCGGTCGGCGCGTCCGCGGCGGGGATCGGCGAGGGCGTCGGAGAGCTCATCCTCCGTACTTTAGGAGGAAAGGGCGACGGGGCCCATCCCCCGGCCGACGTCCCTTCCCGGTCCCGCC
>NZ_VKHS01000969.1 GCF_014141525.1 Streptomyces calidiresistens | reverse complement strand
CAGCCGGCCCGGCCGACACCACCGCACCCCGCCCCGCCGACCGGGTCGCCGCCCTCGTCGGTCGCGCCGAGCGGGCCCTGCGCGAGTGGGAGAGCCGCGACCAGGAAACCGTCGACCACATCGTTCGCCGCGCCTCCCTCGCCGGACTCGCCAGGCACGACGACCTGGCCGCCCTCGCCGTCGAGGAGACCGGCCGCGGCGTCATGGAGGACAAGGCGGTCAAGAACGTCTTCGCCTGCGAGCACGTCACCCACTCCATGCGCGACATGCGCACCGTGGGCGTCATCTCCCGCGACGAGCTGAGCGGCGTCACCGAGATCGCCGAGCCGATCGGCGTCGTCGCCGCCCTCACCCCGGTCACCAACCCGACCTCCACCACCCTCTTCAAGGCCCTCATCGCCCTGAAGACCCGCAACCCGATCGTCTTCGCCTTCCACCCCTCCGCCCAGCGGTGCAGCGCCGAGGCGGCCCGCACCATCCGCGACGCGGCCGTCGCCGCCGGTGCCCCCGCCGACTGCGTCCAGTGGATCGAGGAGCCCTCCCGCGAGGCCACCGACGCCCTCATGCGCCACCCGGCCGTCGCCACCATCCTGGCCACCGGCGGCAACGACATGGTCCGCGCCGCCTACTCCTGCGGAAAGCCCGCCCTGGGCGTCGGCGCCGGCAACGTCCCCGCCTGGATCCACCGCACCGCCCGGGTGCCGCGCGCCGTCCACGACGTGGTCCTGTCCAAGACCTTCGACAACGGCATGATCTGCGCCGCCGAACAGGCCGTGATCCTGGACCGGGAGATCCGCGAGCAGGCGCTGGAGGAGTTCCGCCGGCTGCGCGCCCACCTGGTCACCGCCGAGGAGAAGCGACTCCTGGAGCGCCTGATGTTCGGCGCGGACGCCGACGGCAAGGGCTGCGCCGGCGGACGCCTCAACTCCGCGGTGGTCGGTCACGACGCCCGGTGGATCGCCGAGCGGGCCGGCTTCACCGTCCCCGAGGGCACCTCGGTGCTCCTCGCCGAGTGCGAGGACGTCGGCCCCGGCGAGCCGCTCACCCGCGAGAAGCTCTCCCCGGTCCTGGCGGTGCTCACCGCCGACGACACCGCCGCAGGCATCCGCCTGGCCGAGCGCATGGTCGACTTCGACGGCGCCGGCCACAGCGCGGTGGTCCACGCCGAGGACCCGGAGGTCGCCGAGGAGTTCGGCCGCCGGATGCGCGCGGTGCGGATCATCGTCAATGCCCCCGCCGCCCTGGGGGGTGTCGGCGACATCTACAACTCCTTCCGCCCCTCGCTCACCCTGGGCTGCGGTTCCTGGGGCCGCACCTCGGTCTCCGACAACGTCGGCGCCGAGCACCTGCTCAACATCAAGCGGATCGGCAACCGCACCACCAACATGCAGTGGTTCCGCGTGCCGCCGGAGATCTACTTCGAGCGCAACTCGCTGCGGTTCCTCGCCGAGATGCCCGGCCTGGCCCGGGTCACCGTCGTCACCGACCGCACCATGGACCGCATCGGCCTGCTGGACCGCCTCAAGAAGGTCCTGCGCTCGCGCACCGAGCCGGTCCACCTGCAGATCATCGACGACATCGAGCCCAACCCCGAACTCGCCACCGTGGAGCGCGGCGCCGCCCGCATCCGCGAGTTCGACCCGGACACCATCATCGCCTTCGGCGGCGGCTCCCCGATCGACGCGGCCAAGGTGATGTGGCTGCTCCACGAGCACCCCGAGGTCTCCTTCGCCGACGCGAAGGAGAAGTTCTTCGACATCCGCAAGCGGGCCTTCCCCTTCCCCACCCCCGGCGCCCGCGTCGGGC
>NZ_VKHS01000968.1 GCF_014141525.1 Streptomyces calidiresistens | reverse complement strand
TGCAGCTTCCTCGGCAGCGTCAGATGCGTATAAGAGACAGCAACAGATGACACAGGGACTCCACGCACTCCAGCCGGTTGCGGGCCTGTTCGGCGTCCCGGCCCCAGACGGTGACGCCGTGGCCGGCGATCAGTAGGGCCGGCGGCGCGTCGGGAGTGCGGGCGAGGTGCTCCGCCACCTCCCGGGCGATGAGCTCCACCGGCTCCCGGTTGGCGAAGACGGGCAGTTCCGTGCCCCGGGGGTCGGTGAGCCCGAGCCCCTTGAGGAGTTCCAGGTCGCGGATCGGCAGCCGGCCCACCCCCCGCTCCCCGCCGTGGACGGCGGTCAGGGACGCCGCCGTGGCGTACGGCGGGTGGGCGTGCACCACCGCGCCGACACCGGGGACGCCGCGGTGGACGGCGGTGTGGATGGCCGTCTCCGCCGAGGGCCGCGGGGCCCCGGGCGTCGGACGCACCGCCCGCCCCGTCAGCGTGTCCACCACCACGGTGTCCGCCGCCGAGAGCGTGCCCTTGTCCACACCGCTACCGGTGATCAGGATCTCGTCGCCGGATCCTGGGAGACGCACCGAGAGGTTGCCCGACGTCCCCGGAAGCCACCCGCGCGCGTACAGCGCGCGGGTGTGCGAGGCGAGTTCCCGGGCCGGGCGGGTCACCGCTTCCCGCTCGTGGGGGGCGGGGGCGGGCGCCCCGGGACGCACCAGTCGCTCCTCGGACACCAGGGCCGTGACGAATCGGTGGGGTGTCACGTCGAAGGCGGGGTTGAAGACCCGGGCCCCAGCCGGGGCGACACGCCGGCCGCCCGGGGAGGTGACCTCATCCGCGCCGCGTTCCTCCACCTCGATGCCGGAGCCGTCCGGCAGCGTGTGGTCCCAGCTGGACTCCGGGGCGACCACCAGGAACGGGACGTCGTGCCGGGCGGCGGCCAGGGCCAGACCGTACGTGCCGATCTTGTTGGCGGTGTCACCGTTGGCCGCGATCCGGTCCGCGCCCACCAGGACGCAGTCCGCCAGCCCTCCGGCGAGCGCGCTCGCGGCGGCCGAGTCGGGCAGCAGCCGGTACGGTACCCCGGCCTCCTCCAACTCCCAGGCGGTCAGGCGGGAACCCTGGAACAGCGGTCGGGTCTCGTCGACCAGGACCTCCGCGATCCGTCCGCGCCCCGCGAGTTCGAGCACGGCCCCCAGGGCCGTGCCGACGGCGGCGGTGGCCAGCCGACCGGTGTTGCAGTGGGTGAGGATCCGCAGTCCGCCGATGGGAAGCATCTCCTCCACCAGGTCGGCGGCCCGGCGGGCGCATCGACGGTTGACCGCCACGTCCTCCTCCACGGCCGCCAGCGCGGCGAGCAGGACCGCGTCCGGCCCGTGGGAAAGGTGGGGGAGCATCCGGGACACGGCCCGGGCGAGGTTCACCGCCGTGGGGCGGGCGGCTGCCAGGCGGTCGGCGTCGGCTCGCACGGCGGCCTCGTCGGTGCGCCCGTCGGCACGGGTGTGCCGACGGGCCGACAGGACCACCCCGAAGGCGCCGGCCAGACCGATGGCGGGAGCGCCCCGCACCGCCAGCGAGCGGATGGCGGCGATCACCTCGTCCACGGTGCGAAGGCGCAACCAACTCAGGCGGTGGGGGAGTTCGCGCTGATCGATCACCTCCAGGGCTCCCTCGGCCCAGCGCAGGGAGGTCGCCGGTGGTGGGGGAGGGACGTCGACGGTCGGCCTCCGGTGGTGGTCGGCGTGGGTGGTCATGATCCTCCGGGGTGGGATGCCGGTGGTGGGGAGTG
>NZ_VKHS01000967.1 GCF_014141525.1 Streptomyces calidiresistens | reverse complement strand
GGAGAGGAGGTCGGGGGTCCGGGAGCCGGGGGACGCGACCGGGTTCCCGGAAGGGATCTCAGGAGGCGGCGGGCGGATTGGCGGGGCCACCGACCTGGCTGCCGGCCATGCGGCTCCACTCGTAGGGGCCGGTGCGCACCCGGGCGGCCATCTCCCCGTCGAACGACTCGTGCACGGGGACGCCCGCGCTCTCGGCGGCGGCGAGGGCCCTCTCCCGGTGACGGGTCACCACATCGCCCCAGGTGCCGTCCGCGCCCACCAGGACCAGGCGGTAGCCGCTGTCGCCGAGGTGGGAGAGGGAGGCGTCGGCGGAGCCGCCGTGCTCGGCGGCGAAGGCCCGGATGCGCTTGGCGAGGCGGGCGGTTCCACGATCGGTCACCGCGGTCGCGCCCGACCCGGGGGTGGTGCCGGTGGCGCCGGAAGCGGAGGTCTCGGTTTCGGGGGTGTCGGCCATATCGTCATGCTACCGACGAGTAGGAAGAGCCGCCAGGTTCCGCCGACGACGGCGGGCCGCCCTCCGCACCGGAGGACGACCCGGGGACCGTTCGGCAGGGGTTCACCCCCTCGCGGCGCCCGGCACGGCGAGCGGCCGGCCCGTCCGGGGCGACCGGGCGGTCCCGGCGCGGAAAGGGTTCCTAGCGCAGGAAGGGGTCGATGGCGACGGCCAGGAAGAGGATCGAGACGTAGGTGATCGACCAGTGGAACAGCCGCATCTCCTTGAGCTTGGCGCCGGTCGCCCCCGCCCGGGCCCGGGCCCGCAGGGCGTGGGCCTCCCACAACCACCAGGCACCCGCCAGGACCGCGGCGGTGGCGTAGAACCAGCCGACGTAGCCGAGCGGCACCAGGGCCAGCGAGACGAGCACCATCACCCAGCTGTAAACGACGATCTGCCGGGCCACCACGGTGTTGGCGGCGACGACGGGGAGCATCGGCACCCCGACCCGGGCGTAGTCCTCGCGGACCCTCATCGACAGCGGCCAGTAGTGCGGGGGCGTCCAGAAGAAGATCACCAGGAAGAGGACCACCGCGGCCCAGGAGAGCGAGTTCGTCACGGAGGACCAGCCGATGAGCACCGGCATGCACCCGGCGATCCCGCCCCAGACGATGTTCTGCGAGGTCCGCCGCTTGAGGATCATCGTGTAGCCCACGACGTAGAAGAGCAGCGCCCCCAGCGCCAGGCCGGCCGAGAGCCAGTTGACCAGCAGGCCGAACCAGAGGGTGGAGACCACCGCCAGGGAGACGCCGAAGACCAGGCACTCCGCGGGGGTCACGATCCCGGTGACCAGGGGACGCTTCCCGGTACGGGACATCAGGGCGTCGATGTCGCGGTCCAGGTACATGTTCAGGGCGTTGGCCCCGCCCGCCGACAGGTAGCCGCCGACGCAGGTGGCCAGGACCAGCCACAGATCGGGAACGCCCTGTTCGGCGAGGAACATCACCGGGATCGTGGTGATGAGCAGCAACTCGATGATGCGCGGCTTGGTGAGCGCGACGAACGCCCTGATCCGATCGGCGAAGCCGGCATCGGCCCGGGCGTTCCCCGGATTCGCCGGAGGCGGCTGACCGGGTCCCGCGCTGTGCTGCTCCACGGGTCGGGATTCGACGGCCGTCACGGACACCCCTGGTAAGTGCGACATCGGCGGCTCGCGCTTCCCGGACGGAACGGTTCGGTCCCCGCCGGTGACGCGAGGCGGGCCACGGCCCGCGCGTACCACGCCACTCTAGACGCCCGACATATTCCGCTTGTCGCCGGGGTCCGTGGTGTCGACCCCACCCCGCTACCGGGGTTACCGGGCGCCGCACCCCGCCCCCACCGGG
>NZ_VKHS01000966.1 GCF_014141525.1 Streptomyces calidiresistens | reverse complement strand
CCGTCACCGTCCTCCCCGGGGGCCTCCTCCGCGCCCCCGCCCGGCACCGGCGGGGAGAGCGTCCGGCTGCGCCGCGCGGAGGCGCGGGACCTGCCGGCGATCGTCGCCATGCTCGCCGACGACCCGTTGGGCGCCCGCCGCGAGAACCCCGGGGACCCCGCCCCCTACCGGCGGGCCTTCGAGCGGATCGCCGCCGACCCGGCCCAGTTCCTCCTGGTCGCGGAAAGGACGGCGGACGGGACCGTCGTCGGCACGCTCCAACTGACCGTGATCCCGGGCCTGTCCCGGTGCGGCTCCGACCGGGCCCTGATCGAGGCGGTGCGGGTGCACGCCTCGGAGCGCGGGACGGGTCTCGGCACCCGGTTGATGGAATGGGCGATCGCGGAGGCCCGACGGCGGGGATGCGCGATGGTGCAGCTGACCTCGGACGCCGGCCGGGAGGACGCGCACCGCTTCTACGAGCGGATGGGCTTCGTCCCCTCCCACGTGGGCTTCAAGCTCCCCCTGTGAGGTGGGCGCCGGGACGGGATCGGGACACGGGGGCATGTCCGAAACCTTCAAGACCCGGGGGCACCGGCCGCCTTACCGTCGCGCCATGAACACCTCGTACGACACCCCTTCCGGGGGCACCTCCGAGAACCCGGCCCAGAGCCCGGCCCACCACTCGCCCGACCCCTCCCCGAACCGGTCCGTGCCCACCGTGACCCCGCGCGTCGACATGGTGGGGTTCGTGACCGCCGACCTGCCCGCCTCGCTGGCCTTCTACCGCCGACTGGGCATCGACGTCCCCCCGGACGCCGAGGGCCCGCACGTGGAGGCCACATTGCCGGGCGGCGTGCGCGTCGCCTGGGACACCGAGGAGATGATGCGTTCCCTCGCCCCGGAGTGGACGCCGCCGACCGGCAGTCCCCGCATGGTCCTGGCCTTCCACTGCGGGACGCCGGCCGGGGTGGACGCGCTGTACGCGGAGCTGACCTCGGCGCGTCCCACGGCCGCCGAACGCCCCCCGTGGGACGCGCCCTGGGGCCAGCGGTACGCGGTGGTGCGGGACCCGGACGGCATCCCCGTGGACCTGTTCGCGCCGCTCACGGAGCCGACCGACGAAGCTCCCGCAACGGAACCCCCGCCAGTGTCCTGATCTCCCGCGACAGGTGCGCCTGGTCGGCACAGCCGACCAGGTGGGCGGCCTCGGCCGGGGCGCGGCCGGCGTCGATCAGCACCAGGGCGCGGCGCATCCGCAGCACCCGGTGCAGGGTCCGGGGGCCGTAGCCGAAGGCCTCCAGGCACCGGCGGTGCAGCCGGCGCTCACCGACACCGAGCCGTTCGGCGAGGTCGGCCACCCGCATCCCCGGCCGGGCGGCGGCCCGTACCACCTCCCGCAGACGGGGGTCGGGCGGGGGAGCGGCACGCAGCCGGACCGCCGCGTGCTCCTCCAACACCGCGCCGGGCGCCGCGGCACGGCTCAGCCGATCCTCCAGCTCCCGCACCTCGGCGGCGGGCCACAGCCCCGTCAGGGGCACCCGGGCGTCGCGGAGTTCGACGGCCGGCACCCCCAGCACGAGCGGGGCGGTGCCGGGCGGGAACCGCAGGCCGAGCCAGTCGCGGCCGGGTGGGTCGTGCGCGAGGTGGGCCCGGGTGTCGGGCCCGGCGACCGACAGACGCCCCTCGCTCCACAACAGGTCCATGCAGCCGTCGGGCAGGATCCGGGCGGTGCCGGGCACCGGGCGGGGCGGCCGGACCCACAGCGTGCCGCCGACGGCGGGGGCGGGGCGTTCGCGGTAGTCGCTCCGCGCCCCGGCCTCCCCCGACCGGAGCGGTGGG
>NZ_VKHS01000965.1 GCF_014141525.1 Streptomyces calidiresistens | reverse complement strand
GGCACCCCCTTTCCCCCGCGTGGCAGACCCAGGCGGGGACCGACTCCGGCCGGGTGCTGCGCTGGCTGCGCGCCGAGCCGGAGGCGAACTTCGTCACCGCCACCGGTCGGGTGCACGACGTGCTGGACGTGCCCCTCGAGGCAGGTCACGCGGCCCTGGAGCGGCTCGCCGCCGCCGGCGTGGAGGTCGGCCCGGTGGCGTTGATCGAACAGGACCGGCGGATGCTCTTCTTCACCGCCACCCGGGGCACCCCCGAGGACGAGGACGAGTGGTGGCCCTGCGAGCTGGACTGCCACCCCGAGACCATGGCCGAGCACCCCGGGCTGCGCTGGCACTGTCGGGGCAGTTACGTGCTCGTGCCGCCGGCCCGGCTGCCGGGACCGATCGGCGCCGGCTCCGCCGCGCCCGCCGTCACCGGCGGCGAGCAGCAGATCCTCCCGGGCCCGGGCGGCGGCGTCCGCCCCGGCGGCGCGTCGGGCCGCACGGGACCGCATCCATCGGGGCAAAGCGCGCTCGCGTTTCATGGGCTGACTACCGCCTCACTTCTCCGAGGTCCGCGTGGCCGTTGTCCGACCATCCTGCCCTGTGCTCGACGGGAATGGGTAATCCGGAGGACGCCGAAAGGTCGAAAACGGTGACACGTTCGTCACACCGGTGTCATGCCGCCGGCATGTTCCCGCCCGTCGGTGACCGACCCGTGAACGCATCGGGGCCGGAATGTGGCCATCCGGGGGACGACCGGCGAGCGGTGCGCGGCCGGGAGCCGGCCGGGGCGCGGGGCCGGGGCGCCGTCGCTCAGCCGTCGGTGTCGGGGGCGGCGTCCCCGGCGCCCGGCGGGGATTCCGCCGCGTCGCCCCAGGTCGCGCGGCGGGCGGCCCGGTAGGCCTCCCGGTCGCGGCGGGTGACGGTCCGCTCCCGCAACCCGTCGTCCCGGGTGCACAGGTCCAGCAGGACCAGTCCCTTGCGCACGCGCGGGCGGCGCACGATCCGGACCGGGGCCGGGGACGCGCCGGCGGGCAGCGGGGGACGCGCCGCCGCCGCCCAGGAGTACTTCTCGTCCTCGTGACCGAGTTCCCCGCCCTTGATCCGACGGTGCAGCGCGGAGCGACCGATGCGGGCGGCGAAGTGGCACCAGTCGGCGCCGGGCACGATCGGGCACTCCCCGTCGTGCGGGCAGGGGGCGAGCAGAGTCATCCCCGCGCCGGTCAGCCGTTCCCGGACCCGGCGGATCCGGGCGAAGCCCTCCGGGGTGCCCGGCTCGACGAACACGGCGACCCGGCCCGCGGTCCGCGCGACGGCGTCCACCACGGCGTCGCGGGTCTCCGCGGTCAGTTCGCCCAGCACGTAGGAGACGGTCACCAGCTCGGCCGCCGGCAGGTCGAGGCCGGGCGCCAGGCGGGCCCGGCGCCACTCGGAGGCGCGCAGCGCCGGGGGCGCCCCCGGGCCCCGGCTCAGCTCCCGCCCCAGGTCCAGCGCGGGACCGGCCCAGTCCAGGACGGTGACCGGGCGTCCGCCCGGCCAGACCGCGTCGGCGGCCCAGACCGCCGCCCCGGTGCCGCCGCCCACGTCCAGGTGGGAGGCCGGTGCCCATCCCGGCGTGCGGGCCGCCAGGGCGCGCAGGGCGGCGGAGACCGCGCCGAAGGTGGCGGGCATCCGGTAGGCGGCGTAGGCGGCGGCGTCCGCGCGGTCCCGCAGGATCGGGGCGTCGGTCGGGGTGCGGCCCCGGTAGTGGTGGATCAGCCGCTCCACCGCAGCCGCGGTGGAGCGCTCGGGCAGACCGTCGAGCAGCGCGTCCAGGGCCGCGCGCAGGCGGTCGGCGGGGG
>NZ_VKHS01000964.1 GCF_014141525.1 Streptomyces calidiresistens | reverse complement strand
CCTCCGCCGTCCGCACCCCGCTCCCGTCCGTCGCGTTCGAGGAGAACCACCCGCCCATGCCACGCCTCGCCTTCGACATTGCCTTCTGCGCCCAACTCGGCAAGCTCCAGGCCCCGGTGCGGCAGGGCGTGCTCGACGCCTGGGAGAAGTTCGACCGCCTCACCCTGGAGCAGTTGTTCGCCGACCCCGGGCTGAAGCTGGAGGCCCTCAAACAGGCCCGTGACCCCCACATCCGCACCATCCGCATCGACCGGGGCACCCGGGGCGTCGTCCTCGCCCCCGAGACGGGCGACACCTTCGTCCTGCTGCGGGTCATGCCACACGACAAGGCCATCGCCTGGGCGGTCAAGCAGAAGGCCAGCATCAACACCGTCACCCGGGCCGTGGAGATCCGCGACATCGCGATGCTCGACGAACTCACCCCCGCCTACGAGCGTGCCGCCCCCGCCCCGGAGCAGCGGTTGTTCGCCAAGATCTCCGACGGCGACATGGCCGCCCTCGGCATCGACGGCACCACCCTCCGCCAGGCCCGCGCGCTGACCGGCCCGGAACAGCTGGAGGTCTTCGCCCCCTTCTTCCCGCAGGACCAGCGGGAGGTACTGGAGTACCTGGCGGCCGGCTTCACCGTCGAGGAGGTCTGGCGCGACGTGGTCGCCGTCCACCTCGCCGACCGCTCCACCGAGCCGGTGGACACCACCGACTACGAGACCGCCATCCGGCACTCCGGAACCCGCATCGCCCTGGTCACCGCCTCCGAGGAACTGCGGGAGATCCTGGAGCAGCCCTTCGAGGCGTGGCGGGTCTTCCTGCACCCCTCCCAGCACAAGGTGGCCTACCGGCCCTCCTACTCCGGACCCGCCCGGGTCACCGGGGGTCCCGGCACCGGCAAGACGGTCGTCGCCCTGCACCGGGTGCGTCACCTGCTGCGGCACCTGCGCGACGGTGACCGCATCCTCCTGACCACCTACACCAACGCGCTGGTCGCGGCGCTGCGCGCCGGGCTCGACTCGCTGGTGCCCGACGCCGAACTGCGGGATCGGGTGGACATCATGACCGTCGACGCCTTCGCCGGGCGGGTCCTGTCCACCTCCCGTCGTCCCCTGCGAAGCGGGGAGGAGGAGGCGCACTGGGAGGCCGCCGCCCGGGTCACGGGGTTCACCGGCACCGCGCGGTTCCTCGACCAGGAGTACCGGCACGTCATCCTGGCGCAGGACCTGCGCACCCGGGAGGAGTACGAGGCGGCCGAACGCCGGGGACGCGGCAGCTCCCTGCCCGTCGCGGCGCGCGGGCCGGTGTGGGAGACGGTCCGGGAGTTCACCGACCGCCTGGCCGCCGAGGGCCTGCGCACCTACCTCGGCACCTGTTCCGAGGCCGCGGACCTGCTGCGTGTCGAGGGGCCCCGCTACCGGCACGTGGTCGTGGACGAGGCCCAGGACCTGCACCCGGCGCAGTGGCGGCTGTTGCGCGCCGCCGCGCCGCGGCGGCCCGACGACCTGTTCATCGCCGGTGACCCGCACCAGCGCATCTACGACAGCAGGGTCTCCCTGAAGGCGGTCGGGATCGCGGTCGCGGGGCGGTCGACGAAAATGCGCCGCAACTACCGCTCCACCCACGAGATCCTCAGTTGGGCCACCGCCCTGCTGCACGGCCGCCGCTTCGACGACCTGGACGACGACCACCGGCACGACACCCTGCTCGGCTACCGCTCCGCCCTGCACGGCAGCGGCCCGGAGACGTACGCGGCCTCCGACCGGGAGGCGGAACTGGAGGCGCTGGTCGCCCGGGTGCGGCGGTGGACCGCCGGGGGAGTGCGGGCGGGGGAGATC
>NZ_VKHS01000963.1 GCF_014141525.1 Streptomyces calidiresistens | reverse complement strand
CCCGGGGGCCGGTCCTCCCCCTCGCCGTCCCCCGGCCGGGCGTCCCGGCGCACCAGGGCCGCGTAGCGTCCGTCGAGGGCGAGGAGTTCCCCGTGGGTGCCGCGCTCCACGATGCGTCCCTCGTCCAGGACGACGATCAGGTCGGCGTCCCGGATGGTGGAGAGCCGGTGGGCGATGGTGATGGTGGTGCGGCCGGCCGAGAGTTCGTCCAACGCCCGCTGGACGGCTCGTTCGGTACGGGTGTCCAGGGCACTGGTGGCCTCGTCGAGGATGAGGACGGGCGGGTCCCGCAGGATGGTGCGGGCCAGCGCGAGCCGCTGCTTCTCCCCGCCCGAGAACCGGTGCCCCCGCTCCCCCACCACCGTGTCGTATCCCTCGGGCAGAGCGGCGATGTGGTCGTGGATCTGCGCCGCGCGGGCGGCGGCCTCCAGTTCGGCGTCCTCGGCCCCGGGGCGGGCGAAGCGCAGGTTGTCGGCGATGGAGGCGTGGAAGAGGTAGGCGTCCTGGGAGACCACCCCGATGTTGCGGGCCAGGGAGGCGAAGTCCAGGTCGCGGACGTCCACGCCGTCCAGGGTGACCCTTCCCGCGGTGACGTCGTACAGGCGCGGGATCAGGGAGCCCAGGGTGCTCTTGCCGCTGCCGGTGGCCCCGACCACCGCCAGTGAGCCGCCGGGCGGGACGGTGAGGTCGATGTCGCGCAGGGCCGGCGGCGCGTCCGGGGCATGGGCGAAGGACACGTGTTCGAATCGGATCTCGCCGCGGGCCCGCTCGATGCGCCGCGGGTGCTCCGGTTCGGTGATGTCCTCGCGCAGGTCGAGGTACTCGAAGATGCGCTGGAAGAGGGCGAGCGAGGCCTGTATGTCCACGCCCGTGGACAGCAGGGACACCGACGGGCGGAGCAAACCCTGCTGGAGGGTGACGAAGGCGACCAGGGTGCCGATGGAGGGGGGTGTGCCCCCGAGGTGGAAGACGGCCCCGGCGGACCAGTAGAGCAGGGGCGGGATGGCACCCATGATCATGCCGATGGTGGCCATCCGCCATCGACCGGCCATGCCGGCGCGCACCTCGAGCTCCACCAGGTCCCGGGACTCGCGCTCGAAGGTCTCGGTGAGGGAGTCGGCGCGGCCCATGGTGCGTCCCAGCATGATGCCGCTGACCGAGAGGGACTCGGTCACCAGGGCGGCCATGTGGGCGAGTCGGCGTTGCCGGTGGGCGGTGATGCGCTTGCGCTCCCGGCCCACCCGACGCGCGATCCAGACGAAGAAGGGCAGCAGGCCGAGGGAGACGAGGGTCAGGCGCCAGTCCAGGGCGAGCATCGCGACAACGGTGGCCACCACCGAGGTGCCGTTGGAGACCAGGGAGGTGGCGGTGGTGGTGACGGTGGCCTGCATGCCACCGATGTCGTTGGCGATGCGGGACTGCACCTCGCCGGTGCGGGTGCGGGTGAAGAAGGCCAGCGGCATCCGCTGGAGCTTGGCGTAGACACCGGTGCGCAGGTCGTGCATGACCCGCTGCCCGACCCGGGTGGAGATGAGGGTCTGCAGGACGCCGAAGATGCTGCTGGTGACGGCGGTGAGGATCATGCCCAGCGCGAGCAGCGTGAGCAGGTCGGTCCGCTGCTCGGGGAGGGCGGTGTCGATGATCTCGCGGAGCAGGAACGGCGAGGCCACGGCGACCAGCGAGGAGGCGCCCACCAACAGCCCCACCACGGCCAGGCGTCCCCGGTAGGGGCGGAAGAGGGCCAGGATGCGGCGCAGGGGGACGGGGGCCCCGGGCTGCGGGGGAACCGGGTCGGCGACGGGTGGTACGGGGGACATCCGTTCGGTGAGGGG
>NZ_VKHS01000962.1 GCF_014141525.1 Streptomyces calidiresistens | reverse complement strand
CCCCGGATCCCCGAACCCGATCCACGCCCCGCCGGGGCGCGGATCACCACACCCAAAAACACGAAGATCATTTACCTCTTAGGAGTCGTCGTGCTCTCCGACCGTTCCACGCCGATCGTCCGCGCCACCCTCCCCGTCGTCGGCGCCGAGCTGGACCGGATCACCGACCGGTTCTACCGCCGCATGTTCGAGGCCCGGCCCGACCTGCTGCGCGACCTGTTCAACCGCGGGAACCAGGCCAACGGCGAACAACGCCGGGCCCTGGCCGGCTCGGTGGCGGCCTTCGCCGGCATGCTCCTCGAACACCCCGACCGCCGCCCGGACACCATGCTGCGACGCATCGCCCACAAGCACGCCTCCCTGGGGGTCACCGCCGAGCAGTACGACATCGTCCACCACCACCTGATGTCGGCCATCGGCGAGACCCTCGGCGACGCGGTGACCCCCGAGGTCGCGGCGGCCTGGGACGAGGTCTACTGGCTGATGGCACGGGCCCTGATCGCCTTGGAGGCGGACCTGTACCGCGAGGCGGGCACGGCCGTCGGGGAGGTGTGGGGCCGCATGGAGGTCGTGGACCGGCGGCGGGAGACCGATGACGTGATCACCCTCGCCCTGCGCCCGGCCGACGACCGGCCCCTGCAGCCCTTCCGGCCCGGACAGTACGTCGGCGTACGGGTCGAACTCCCCGACGGCGCACGCCAGATACGGCAGTACAGCCTGATCGGGCCGGCCGACGGGGCGGAGCGGCGGATCTCGGTCAAGCGGGTCCGGGGGACCGATGGGTCCGGTGGGTCCGGGGCCCCGGACGGCGAGGTCTCCCACCACCTGCACGACCGCGTGCGGCCCGGCGACCTCCTGGACGTCACCCTCCCCTTCGGCGACCTGCCGCTGCCGGCGGGCGAGGGCCCGATCGTGCTGGCCTCCGCCGGCATCGGCGTCACCCCGCTGCTCGCGATCCTCGAACACCTGGTGGCCACCGGCTCCGAACGCCCCGTCGTGGTGGCCCACGCCGACCGCTCCCCCGACGACCACGCGCACCGTGGGACGCAGCGGGAACTGGTCGGGAAGCTGCCGGGCGCCTCCCTGCGGACGTGGTACGAGCACGCGGCGGACGGCACACCGGGGAGCCCGATGGACCCGGTCGCTCTCGAACTCCCGCCCCACCCCTCGACGACCACGGCATGGCTGTGCGGACCGCTGCCCTTCATGCGGGCGGTGCGCAACGATCTGCTGGAACGCGGGGTACCCGCCGCCAACGTGCACTACGAGGTCTTCGGCCCCGACCTGTGGATCGCCGACCGCTGAGGCCCCCGGACCCGGCACGGCCCGGCACGATTCAGCCGGTCGCGCGGGGGCGACGGGTGCGCGCGGGGCGTCCCCGCCCCGCGGCACGGCCCGGCCGCTCCCGGTCGGAACGTGCCGGGCCCCCGGAGGGCTCCCCCGGCGGGGTCGGCAGCGCGGCCACGGCCACGGCCGCCCGTTCGAGGAGTTCCCCGAGCGGCGGCGTGTCCCCGCCGAGCCCGGCCCGGAAGTCCTCGGCCGGCGGGGCCGTGAGCCGCAGCCGCTCCACACCGCGTCGGGAGTGCGGGGCGTCCGCGTCCAGGGCCAGCCGCCAGGAGTGCAGCCGGGTGGTGTCGCCGCGTTCGGCGCTCCCCCGGTCGAAGAGGGGGTCACCCTCGATCGGGTGACCGATCCAGGCGAGGTGCACCCGGATCTGGTGACGGCGTCCGGTGACCGGCCGCACCACCAGGAAGGACTGGTCCCCGCCCTCCCACACCCGGACGAAGGTGGTGAGGGAGGGGTAGCTCCGCCTGTCGGTCGCCCCGCTTCCCCC
>NZ_VKHS01000961.1 GCF_014141525.1 Streptomyces calidiresistens | reverse complement strand
CCCCCGGGCCCCCCGCGGCGGACCGCAGCCCGCCGCCACCGTCGAGCACGTCACCGGGGCGCAGTCCCTCATCCGCTCCCTGGAGTCGGTCGGCGCCGACACCGTCTTCGGCATCCCGGGCGGTGCCATCCTCCCCGCCTACGACCCGATGATGGACTCCACCCGGGTCCGGCACGTGCTCGTCCGCCACGAGCAGGGCGCGGGTCACGCCGCCACCGGCTACGCCCAGGCCACCGGCCGCGTCGGTGTCTGCATGGCCACCTCCGGTCCCGGTGCCACGAACCTGGTCACCCCCATCGCCGACGCCCACATGGACTCCGTGCCGCTGGTGGCGATCACCGGTCAGGTCGCCAGCCGCGCCATCGGCACCGATGCCTTCCAGGAAGCCGACATCTGCGGCATCACCCTGCCGATCACCAAGCACAACTTCCTGGTCACCGACCCCGCCGACATCCCGCGGACCATCGCCGAGGCCTTCCACATCGCCTCCACCGGCCGTCCCGGACCGGTGCTGGTGGACATCGCCAAGGACGCCCTCCAGGCGGAGACGACCTTCAGTTGGCCCCCCACCCACGACCTGCCCGGATACCGGCCGGTGAGCCGCCCGCACGCCAAGCAGATCCGCGAGGCCGCCCGGCTGATCACCGCCGCCCGCCGACCGGTGCTCTACGTGGGCGGCGGGGTCATCAAGTCGGGGGCCTCCGCCGAACTGCTGGCCCTCGCCGAGTTCGCCCGCATCCCGGTGACCACCACCCTGATGGGCCTGGGCTCGTTCCCCGACACCCACCCGCTGCACGTCGGCATGCCCGGCATGCACGGCTCGGTCACCGCGGTCACCGCGCTGCAGAAGTCCGACCTGATCATCGCGATCGGCGCCCGCTTCGACGACCGGGTCACCGGCAAGCTGGACTCCTTCGCGCCCGCCGCGAAGATCGTCCACGCCGACATCGACCCCGCCGAGATCGGCAAGAACCGGGCCGCCGACGTGCCGATCGTCGGCGACGCCAAGGACGTCCTCGGGGACCTGCTGGACGCGCTGCGCGGCGAGGCCGGGGCCGGCAACACCGGCGACTACACCGCCTGGCGCGAACTGCTGGGCCGCTGGCGGGAGACCTACCCGCTGGGCTACGACCTGCCGGAGGACGGCAGCCTCTCCCCGCAGCAGGTCATCGAGCGGATCGGACGCCTGGCCCCGGAGAACACCGTCTACACCGCCGGGGTCGGCCAGCACCAGATGTGGGCCGCCCACTACCTGACCTTCGACCGCCCCGGCACCTGGCTGAACTCCGGGGGGCTCGGCACCATGGGGTACGCCGTGCCCGCCGCGCTGGGCGCCAAGGCCGGCCGGCCGGACGCCACCGTGTGGGCGATCGACGGCGACGGGTGCTTCCAGATGACCAACCAGGAACTGGTCACCGCCGCCCTGAACAACATCCCGATCAAGGTCGCCATCATCAACAACGGTGCCCTGGGCATGGTCCGCCAGTGGCAGACCCTCTTCTACAACCAGCGCTACTCCAACACCGTGCTGCACTCCGGCCCCAACGGGGAGGGTCCCGCCGGCGGCCCGGAGGCGGCGCGCGGCACCCGGGTGCCGGACTTCGTCAGGCTGGCCGAGGCCATGGGGTGCGTCGGGCTGCGCTGCGAGGACCCCGAGGACCTCGACGCGGTGATCGAGAAGGCCAACTCCATCAACGACCGGCCGGTCGTCGTGGACTTCATCGTCCACGAGGACGCCATGGTCTGGCCGATGGTCGCGGCCGGCACCTCCAACGACGAGGTCATGGCCGCCCGGGGCGTGCGCCCCGACTTCGGCGACTCGGACGACTGACCCCGCCC
>NZ_VKHS01000960.1 GCF_014141525.1 Streptomyces calidiresistens | reverse complement strand
ACCCGTGGGTGCCAACCCGCGGATCACCCCGAACATTCCGCCGGCGGGGTGAGCCCCGGGCGCGCCGGGGCGGGCCGCCCGGGGATCGCGCGGAGGCGGTCCGATCCTGCTGCGCGGAGGCGGTCGGCACCCCGGACACGGCGGGCCGGCCGAAGGGCGCCGGGGAGACCGGGGCCATCGACAGCGGAGGAGTGATCGACATGGCGGCCTGTGAGGTCTGCGGCAACGAGTACCGGATGGCGTTCGAGGTGCACGCGGCGGGGGCGGTCCACGTCTTCGACAGCATCGAGTGCGCCGCCCAGCGGATGGCACCCATCTGCGAGAACTGCCAGTGCCGGATCCTGGGGCACGGCCTGGAGACGGAGGACGGCCACTTCTACTGCTGCGGGCACTGTGCCCGGGCGCGCGGCCACGCCCAACTGGTGGACCACGCCTGAGCGGGCGGCGGTTCGTTCCCGGGGTCCCGGCCGTGGCGCCGGGACCCCTCGCGCGCTCCGGGCTCCCGCCCGCCCCGGGGCGACCGATGGTGGTACGACACACGGGAACCGGGCCCCCCGGGACGGCGTCCACGGTGTCGGTGGGGGGTAGACCGTCCGGGCGGGGGAGGCGGTTCACGGCCCCCGCCGGGAGGACACGCGGGGGGCGGCGATGGCCGGAGCGGAGGATCCGCGGGAGCGGGTGACACCGGAGGACCGGGACGACCGGGACGACCGGTTGACGTTGCCGGAGGCCGACGGGCCGGGGACGGCCGGACACCGGGAGGACACCCGGGACGAGGGGTGGGTGGTGCCCGGGTACACCCCGGGCCGGGAGTTGGGATCCGGCGCGAGCGGACGGGTGGTCCTGGCCGCGCACGTGGCCACCGGCGAACCGGTGGCGGTGAAGTACCTGGAGCCGACCCTCGGGCGCGACCCCCGCTTCCGGGAGGCGTTCCGCACCGAGGCCCGGCTGCTGGCAGACCTGGAGTCGCCGCACGTCACGGCGTTGTACGAGTACGTGGAGACCACGCGCGGGGACGCGGCGATCGTGATGGAGCCGGTGCCCGGCGCCTCGCTGCGGTCCCTGCTGCGCCGGGAGGGCCCGGTGGGGCCGGAGGCGGCCCTGACGGTCCTGCGCGGTTCGCTGCTGGGGCTGGCCGCCGCCCACGCCACCGGGATGGTGCACCGGGACTACAAACCGGAGAACGTGCTGGTCACACCGGCGGGAGTCTCCAAGCTGGTGGACTTCGGCATCGCCGCGCGGCGGCCCGGCCCCCCGCCCGGCGCCGACCCCGCCACGGAACACCCCGGCGGGCCCGGGAGGTTCGGGGAGCCGGATGGGGCCGCCGGCTCGCACGGCCCCGGCGGGCCGGGCACGGTCAGCGGCACCCCCGCCTACATGGCGCCCGAGCAGTGGCGCGGTGAACCGGCCGCCCCCTCCGGCGACGTCTACGCGGCCACCGCCACCTGCTACGAGTGCCTCACCGGCGGCCCGCCCTTCACCGGCGCGAACATCGCCGAGCTGGCCCTGCGGCACACCACCGCCGAGGTCCCCCTGGAGCCCGTGCCCGAGCCGCTGCGGGAGCTGATCGGCCGCGGACTGGCCAAGACCCCCGACGCGCGCCCGGCCGACGCCGCCGCCTTCCTGCGGGAGTTGGAGGAGGTGGCGGGGGCGACGTACGGGCCTACGGCATCTTCCAACTGGAGGGCGGGATCGTCGCGCAGATCAACTGGGGGCGCTCCGAGGCGCTGCGGCGGGAGCGCATCGACTGCTACAGCGCCTTCGCGGGGGCGGTGGAGGAGTACCGGCGGGGTCAGGCGGACCGGTGGTACAGCAGGCGGCGCGACCCCGAGGGCCCGGAG
>NZ_VKHS01000096.1 GCF_014141525.1 Streptomyces calidiresistens | reverse complement strand
GTGGGGGAACGGAGGTGAGCGGGAGGGGAACGCCGCTCATGATCCGTGTTACCCGAGGGTTTCGGGCGGGTCTCCACAGGGCATATGCTTCGGGATTCACGGGCGCCGTCGCCCGGGCCGCGCCGGTCGAGCCGGGCGGTTTCCTCCCCGTTCGCGGTCTCGGCGCACCGTCGTGCCGTCCGCATCGCGGGCACGTTCATCCACTTTCCGGGATGGGCCCCATCCTGTAACCTGCACGAAAAATTCCCGCCAGGGCCAACGTCGTCCCCGGTCACAGCACAGATCCGCACCGACGACGACGGAGGAGCCGATGCGTTCTGCGTCCCATCCGGCCAAGCAGGGGATGTACGACCCGGCCAACGAGCACGACGCCTGCGGCGTCGGCTTCGTCGCCAAACTTTCCGGTGAGGCCGACCACGAACTCGTGGATCGGGCGCTGACCGTTCTGCGCAACCTGGAGCACCGCGGTGCCACCGGGAGCGACCCCGACACCGGTGACGGCGCCGGCATCCTCCTCCAGGTCCCGGACGCGTTCCTGCGCGCCGTGGTTCCCTTCGGTCTGCCCGCCGCCGGCGCCTACGCCGTCGGTCTCGGTTTCCTGCCCCCCGACCCGGCCGCCGCCGACGCCGTCGCCGCCCGCATCGACACCCTCGCCGCCGAGGAGGGGCTGGAGGTGCTGGGCTGGCGCGATGTGCCGGTCACCCCGGACCTGCTCGGCGCCGCCTCCCGCGCCACCATGCCCACCTTCCGGCAGCTCTTCGTCGCCGACGCGGACCGCGCCCTCTCCGGCCTGGAGCTGGACCGCCGCGCCTTCGTGCTGCGCAAGCGCGCCGAGCGGGAGGCGGACGTCTACTTCGCCTCGCTCTCCGCGCGCACCCTGGTCTACAAGGGCATGCTGACCACCGGGCAGCTGGAGCCGTTCTTCCCGGACCTCTCCGACCCCCGCACGGCCTCCGCGATCGCGCTGGTGCACTCCCGCTTCTCCACCAACACCTTCCCGAGCTGGCCGCTGGCCCACCCCTACCGGTTCATCGCGCACAACGGCGAGATCAACACCGTCAAGGGCAACCGCAACTGGATGCGGGCCCGCGAGTCGCAGCTGGTCAGCGACCTGTTCGGGGACCCGGAGCGGCTGGAGCGGATCTTCCCCGTCTGCACCCCCGAGGCCTCCGACTCCGCCTCCTTCGACGAGGTGCTGGAACTGCTGCACCTGGGCGGCCGGTCGCTGCCCCACGCCGTGCTGATGATGGTCCCCGAGGCGTGGGAGAACCACGACACGATGGACCCGGCCCGGCGCGCCTTCTACCGTTTCCACTCCACGCTGATGGAGCCGTGGGACGGCCCCGCCTGCGTCACCTTCACCGACGGCACCCGGGTCGGCGCGGTCCTGGACCGCAACGGCCTGCGCCCCGGCCGCTACTGGGTGACCGACGACGGCCTGGTCGTCCTCTCCTCCGAGGTCGGCGTCCTGGACATCGACCCCGCCCGGGTGGTCCGCAAGGGCCGGCTGCAGCCGGGCCGCATGTTCCTCGTGGACACCGACGAGCACCGGATCATCGAGGACGACGAGATCAAGGCGGAGCTGGCCGCCGAGCACCCCTACCAGGAGTGGCTCGAGGCCGGGCTCATCGAACTGCCCGACCTGCCCGACCGCGAGCACATCGTGCACACCCACGCCTCGGTCACCCGCCGGCAGCAGACCTTCGGCTACACCGAGGAGGAACTGCGCGTCCTCCTCACCCCGATGGCCCGCACCGGGGCCGAGCCGATCGGCTCCATGGGCACCGACACCCCCATCGCGGCCCTCTCCGACCGGCCCCGACTGATCTTCGACTACTTCACCCAGCTCTTCGCGCAGGTCACCAACCCCCCGCTGGACGCCATCCGCGAGGAGCTGGTCACCTCGCTGCACTCGGCGCTCGGCCCGCAGGGCAACCTGCTGGAGCCCACCGCGGCCTCCTGCCGCAGCGTGACGCTGCCCTTCCCGGTGATCGACAACGACGAGCTGGCCAAGCTCATCCACATCAACGCCGACGGCGACATGCCCGGCTTCGAGTCCGCCACCATCTCCGGCCTGTACCGGGTGGGCGGCGGGGGTGCCGCGCTGGCCGCCCGGCTGGACGCCATCCGCGACGAGGTGGACACCGCCATCGCCGCGGGTGCCCGGATCATCGTGCTCTCCGACCGCCACTCGGACGCCGAGCACGCCCCCATCCCGTCGCTGCTGCTGACCTCGGCGGTCCACCACCACCTGATCCGCACCCGTCAGCGCACCCGGGTGGGCCTGCTGGTGGAGGCCGGTGACGTGCGCGAGGTGCACCACGTGGCGCTCCTCGTCGGCTACGGCGCCGCGGCCGTGAACCCCTACCTGGCGATGGAGTCGGTGGAGGACCTGGTCCGCGAGGGCACCTTCTTCCGGGACGTGCCCGGCCTCAGCGCCGAGACCGCCATCCGCAACCTCATCAAGGCGCTGGGCAAGGGCGTGCTGAAGGTGATGTCCAAGATGGGCATCTCCACCGTCGCCTCCTACCGCGGTGCGCAGGTCTTCGAGGCGATCGGTCTGGACCAGGAGTTCGTCGAGACCTACTTCAACGGCACCTCCACCAAGATCGGCGGCGTCGGCCTGGACGTCATCGCCGAGGAGGTCGCCGCCCGGCACGCCAAGGCGTACCCCGCCTCGGGCATCGCCGCGGCCCACCGCCGACTGGAGATCGGCGGCGAGTACCAGTGGCGCCGGGAGGGCGAGCCCCACCTGTTCGACCCGGAGACCGTCTTCCGCCTCCAGCACTCCACCCGCGAGGGCCGGTACGACGTCTTCAAGCAGTACACCTCCCGGGTGGACGAGCAGTCCGAGCGACTGATGACCCTGCGCGGCCTGTTCGGCCTGCGCAGCGACCGTCGCCCGGTCCCGATCGAGGAGGTCGAGCCGGTCTCGGAGATCGTCAAGCGGTTCTCCACCGGCGCCATGTCCTACGGCTCCATCTCGCAGGAGGCGCACGAGACGCTCGCGATCGCCATGAACCGGCTGGGCGGCAAGTCCAACACCGGTGAGGGCGGCGAGGACCCCGACCGCCTGTACGACCCCGAGCGCCGCTCGGCGATCAAGCAGGTCGCCTCCGGCCGCTTCGGCGTCACCAGCGAATACCTCGTCAACGCCGACGACATCCAGATCAAGATGGCGCAGGGCGCCAAGCCCGGCGAGGGCGGGCAGCTGCCCGGCCACAAGGTGTACCCGTGGGTGGCGCGCACCCGGCACTCCACGCCGGGCGTGGGGCTGATCTCCCCGCCGCCGCACCACGACATCTACTCCATCGAGGACCTGGCGCAGCTGATCCACGACCTGAAGAACGCCAACCCCTCGGCCCGCATCCACGTGAAGCTGGTCTCCGAGGTCGGCGTGGGCACCGTCGCCGCGGGCGTCTCCAAGGCGCACGCCGACGTGGTCCTGATCTCCGGTCACGACGGCGGCACCGGCGCCTCCCCGCTGACCTCCCTCAAGCACGCGGGCGGTCCCTGGGAGCTGGGCCTGGCCGAGACGCAGCAGACCCTGCTGCTCAACGGGCTGCGCGACCGCATCGTCGTGCAGACCGACGGCCAGCTGAAGACCGGCCGTGACGTGCTGATCGCCGCCCTGCTGGGCGCCGAGGAGTACGGCTTCGCCACCGCGCCGCTGGTGGTCTCCGGCTGCGTGATGATGCGGGTGTGCCACCTGGACACCTGTCCGGTCGGCATCGCGACCCAGAACCCGGTGCTGCGCGCCCGCTACGGCGGCAAGCCGGAGTTCGTGGTCAACTTCTTCGAGTTCGTCGCGCAGGAGGTCCGCGAACTCCTCGCCGAGCTGGGCTTCCGCTCGCTGGACGAGGCCATCGGCCGTGCCGACGTGCTCGATGTCGGTCGCGCCGTGGAGCACTGGAAGGCCTCCGGGCTGGACCTGGCCCCCCTGCTGCACGTCCCGGCGCTGCCGGCCGGCACCGCCCGCCGGTGCACCGTGCCGCAGGACCACGGGCTGGACAGGGCCCTGGACAACGAGCTGATCCGGCTCGCCGCCGACGCCCTGGAGGCGGGGAGCGCGGAGGAGGCCCGGCCGGTGCGCGCCCAGGTGGCCGTGCGCAACATCAACCGCACCGTCGGCACCATGCTCGGCCACGAGGTCACCCGCCGGTTCGGCGGAGCCGGTCTGCCCGACGACACCATCGACATCACCCTCCTCGGCTCCGCCGGCCAGTCCTTCGGCGCCTTCCTCCCGCGCGGGGTCACCCTGCGACTGGAGGGCGACGCCAACGACTACGTCGGCAAGGGCCTGTCCGGCGGCCGGGTCGTCGTGCGGCCCGACCGCTCCGCCGACCACCTCGCGGAGGAGTCGGTCATCGCCGGCAACACCCTCGCCTACGGTGCCACCGGCGGCGAGCTGTTCCTGCGCGGCCGGGTCGGCGAGCGGTTCTGCGTCCGCAACTCCGGCGCCCTGGTGGTGGCCGAGGGCGTGGGCGACCACGGCTGCGAGTACATGACCGGTGGCACCGCCGTCGTCCTCGGCGAGACCGGGCGCAACTTCGGCGCCGGCATGTCCGGTGGCACCGCCTACGTCCTGGACCTGCGCAAGGAGAACGTCAACGCCGGCAACCAGGGCGCGGTCGAGGCGCTCGACGAGAACGACCGGGAGTGGCTGCACGACGTGGTGCGCCGCCACGCGGAGGAGACCGGGTCCACGGTGGCCGCCGCGCTGCTGGCGGACTGGGCCGTCTCCTCGGGCCGGTTCAGCAAGATCCTCCCCACCACCTACAAGGCCGTGCTCGCCGCCAAGGACGCCGCCGAGCGGGCCGGACTCAGCGAGTCCGAGACCCACGAGAAGATGATGGAGGCGGCGACCCATGGCTGACCCGAAGGGCTTTCTGACCACCGATCGCGAGGTCGCCGAGACCCGCCCCGTCCCCGAGCGGCTCCGGGACTGGAACGAGGTGTACGTCCCCGGCTCCCTGCTGCCGATCATCGGCAAGCAGGCCGGCCGCTGCATGGACTGCGGCATCCCGTTCTGTCACAACGGCTGTCCGCTGGGCAACCTCATCCCGGAGTGGAACGACTACGCCTACCGGGGCGACTGGGCGACGGCCAGCGAGCGTCTGCACGCCACCAACAACTTCCCCGAGTTCACCGGGCGGCTGTGCCCGGCGCCCTGCGAGGCGGCCTGCGTGCTGGGCATCAACCAGCCCGCCGTGACCATCAAGAACGTCGAGGTCACCATCATCGACAAGGCGTGGGAGGCCGGCCGGGTCACCCCGCAGCCGCCGGAGCGCCTGTCCGGCAAGACCGTGGCCGTCATCGGCTCCGGTCCGGCCGGACTGGCCGCCGCCCAGCAGCTCACCCGGGCCGGCCACACCGTGGCGGTCTACGAGCGGGCCGACCGGATCGGCGGACTGCTGCGCTACGGCATCCCCGAGTTCAAGATGGAGAAGCGGCACATCAACCGCCGCATCGAACAGATGCGCGCGGAGGGCACCCGCTTCCGCACCGGCGTCGAGGTGGGCCGCGACATCACGGCGAAGGACCTGCGCAAGCGGTACGACGCCGTGGTGATCGCCGCCGGTGCCACCACCGCCCGCGACCTGCCCGTCCCCGGCCGCGAGCTCAAGGGCATCCACCAGGCGATGGAGTACCTGCCGCTGGCCAACAAGGTGCAGGAGGGCGACTTCGTCGCCCCGCCGATCACCGCCGAGGGCAAGCACGTGGTGGTCATCGGCGGCGGCGACACCGGCGCCGACTGCGTGGGCACCGCCCACCGCCAGGGCGCGGCCTCCGTCACCCAGCTGGAGATCATGCCGCGACCGGGCGAGGAGCGGGCCCCCCACCAGCCGTGGCCGACCTTCCCGATGCTCTACAAGGTCACCAGCGCCCACGAGGAGGGCGGCGAGCGGGTCTACTCCGTCTCGACCACCCGCTTCGAGGGCGACGAGGACGGCAACGTGCAGTGGCTGCACCTCGTGGAGGTGGAGTTCGTCGACGGGAAGCTCGTGCAGAAGGAGGGGACCGAGCGGCGCATCCCCGCGCAGCTCGTCACCCTGGCCATGGGCTTCACCGGCACCGACCGGGAGAACGGCCTGGTCGAGCAGTTCGGCCTGGAGCTGGACCCGCGCGGCAACATCGCGCGGGACGCGGAGTACGCCACCAACGTCCCCGGCGTGTTCGTCGCCGGTGACGCCGGCCGCGGTCAGTCGCTGATCGTGTGGGCCATCGCCGAGGGCCGGGCCGCCGCGCGCGGCGTGGACCGGCTGCTGACCGGTGGACACAGCGACCTGCCGTATCCGATCCGTCCCACCGACCGGGCGCTGACGGCCTGACGGGCCCGGACCCGGGACGCCCCGGGTCCGGTCGCCCCGGGCCGCGCAGCCCCGCCCCGAACGGGACCGCACAACGGCGTGCGGATACCGGCCGCGGCGCCCGCCCTCCCCGACCGGAAGAAGGCGGGCGCCGCGGCGTGCCCGGATCCGGGTCGCGCGGCGCTCAACCGGTGGTGTGGAACTCCTCGCCCAGCAGGTCCATGCCGGTGACCGCGTCCACCAGGACCCGGTCGCCGACCTCGGAGTCGAGTTCCACCGCGACCTCGTCGATGAGGAGCACCTCGGTGCACACCTCGACGTCCGGGTCCTCCACGGACCAGCCGCCGAGGATGATCAGGTCCTCGGTCTCGTGCACCCGGGCGCCCCACTCCAGGTCGCAGTCCCCGTGGCCCACCAGGGCGGTCACGGTGGTGTCGGAGGGGTCGGGCTCGACCACGCCCTCCAGCCGCCACAGCTCGTCCGAGGAGGAGGCCAGGGGCTCCACCTCCGGCCACTGCTCCTCGATGTCCTCGGCCCGGTCGTGGAACGCCTCGTCGGAGGGCTCCTCCGCATCCCCGCCGGCGTCCCCGGCGTCCCCGGCGTCCGTGTCGTCCTCCCCGCCGGTGTCGCCCCCCGCGGTCTCCCCGCCGGTCGGTGGCGCGGTGCCGGGCGCGCCGTTGTCGTCGGTCGCGTCGCCGCAGGCCGTCAGGGTGAGGGCCGTCGCGGCGACCAGGGCGACCAGGGTCGCCCCGGTCCCTCGCCGTCCGCCGCGCGGGGTGTGTCGGATACCGCCCATGGTGTCCTCCCGAGTCTCGGTGGGGTCGGGTCCGGCGTGTCCGCCGGACCCGCTGATTCGGTTGCGTACCGTGGCGTCCCCCGTCGGTCCGGGCGGTCGTTCCCGTGCCCGGACCCGTGGGTCCGACGCGCTCCGGTGGCTCCGGGTTCCCCCGCCGAGTCGATTCGAGCCGGCTGTCGGTGCCCGGCGCTACGATCCGCCCATGAGCCCCGTCCACCAGTACTCCGCCCGGGTCCGCTGGACCGGGGACCGCGGTGTCGGCACCGTCGATTACCGCTCCTACGGCCGTGATCACGAGATCACCGCCGACGGTCCGCCGCCCATACCCGGCGCCTCGGCACCGATGTACCGGGGGGATCGGGCCCGCTGGAATCCCGAGCAGTTGCTCCTCGCGGCCCTCGCCCAGTGCCACATGCTCTCCTACCTGCATCAATGCGCCGACGCGGGAGTGGTGGTGACCGCCTACGAGGACGAGCCGGTGGGTGATCTGTCGACCCGGGCCGGAGGTGGTCGTTTCACCGGGGCGGTCCTGCGCCCCCGGGTGGAGGTGGCCGAGGAGGGGATGGTCGACAGCGCCCGACGGCTGCACGGCCCGGCCTCCGAGGCGTGTTTCATCGCCGCGTCGATGGCCTTCCCGGTTCGCCACGAACCCGTGATCACCGTGCGTTCCTCCTGACACCGGCGCCCGCGACGCCCGATGCGCGGACACCCCGGGCGCCTCCCGGGACCCGCGACGTACAGTCACGACGTGAGCCACAGCGAGACCGATCACCCCGACACCGTCGTCGGCGCCGCCGGGAGCGGCGCGGTCGCGGATCCCGCCGTCCGCGCCGAACTCACCCGCCTGCGGGAGAGCATCGACAACATCGACGCCGCCGTCGTGCACATGCTCGCCGAGCGCTTCAAGTGCACCCAGCAGGTCGGCCGGCTCAAGGCCGAGCACCGGCTGCCGCCCGCCGACCCCGAACGGGAGGCCCGCCAGATCGCCCGCCTGCGAAACCTCGCGGAGAACGCCCGGCTCGATCCGGCCTTCGCGGAGAAACTGCTCAACTTCATCATCGCCGAGGTCATCCGGCACCACGAGACGATCGCCGGCTCCGGCGGAACCGGGGAGTGACCCCCGGTCGGAGCCGGTCGGGCACGTGGTGTCCGCCCGCGCGGCGCGCGGCGCGCCACAACCCGGCTGCGTTCCCCCCGTCCCCCGGGGCAGCATGGAGTCATGCCGCTGCCCTCCCTCACGCGTGACGAGGCGCGCACCCGCGCCGGTCTCCTGGACATCGACCGCTACGTCATCGACCTCGACCTCACCCGGGGCGAGGAGACGTTCGGGTCGACCACCACCATTCGCTTCACCGCCCGCGAGGAGGGGGACACCTTCGTCGAACTGCGTCCGACCACCCTGCACGGCGCCCGTCTGGACGGGCGCGAACTGGACCCCGCCGCGCTCGTGGACGGTCGTCTGCCACTGACCGGCCTGACGGCCGGGGAACACGAACTCACCCTGGTGGCGGACATGCCGTACTCGCGCACGGGCGAGGGGATGCACCGCTTCACCGATCCGGAGGACGGCCTCACCTACCTCTACAGCATGTGCTGCATGACCGAGGCACCCCTGGTCTACGCGGCCTTCGACCAACCCGATCTCAAGGCGGTCTTCGAGGTGTCGGTCACCGCGCCGCCGGAGTGGACCGTGCTGGGCAACGGGGTGGCCGAGCGGGTTCCCGGCGAGCCGGGTCGCTGGAGATGCGCCCCCACCCCGCCCATCAGCACCTACCTGATGGCGGTCGCCGCGGGCCCATGGCACTCCCTGCGCTTCGAGCACGCGGGCCTCCCCTTCGGGCTCCACGTGCGCCGCTCCCTGGCGGCCCATCTGGACAAGGACGCCGAGGAGATCGCGGAGATCACCCGCCGGGCCTTCGACCACTACCACCGCATCTTCGACGAGCCCTACCCCTTCGACTCCTACGATCAGGCGTTCGTCCCCGAGTTCAACGCCGGGGCGATGGAGAACCCCGGGCTGGTCACCTTCCGCGACGAGTTCATCCCGCGCTCGGCGGTCACCGACACCCAGCGTCAACTGCGCGGCGTGGTCATCGCCCACGAGATGGCCCACATGTGGTTCGGCGACCTGGTGACCCTGCGCTGGTGGGACGACATCTGGCTCAACGAGTCCTTCGCCGAGTACATGGGGTATCAGGTGCTCGCCGAGGCCACGGAGTTCCGGCCGTGGACGGAGTTCGCGGTCTCCCGCAAGGGATGGGGGTACGACGCCGACCAGCGGCCCTCCACCCACCCGGTGGCCCCGGACCCCGAAGCCGTCCCGGACACCGCCTCCGCCTGGCTCAACTTCGACGGCATCTCCTACGCCAAGGGCGCCTCCGCCCTCCGGCAACTGGTCACCTGGCTGGGGGAGGACGTCTTCCTCGCCGGCATCAACGACCACTTCGCCCGCCACCGCTTCGGCAACGCGACCCTCGCCGACTTCATCGACTCCCTGTCCCGGGCCTCGGGACGGGACGTCGGGGTGTGGGCCGACCGGTGGTTGCGCACCACGGGGCCCGACACCTTCGTGCCGGTGATCACCGACGCGGACGGCGAGTGGCGGCTGGACCTCCGGCACGAGGGCAGCCGCCCGCACCGGTTGGACGTCGGCATCTACGACCGGGCGCCCGATCTGCCCACCGTCGCCGTGCAGCGGGACCTGGTGCGGATCGAGGCGGTGGTCCGGCCGGACGACGCCGATCCGGCGGAGCCGGTGCCGGGCATCTCCCGCACCTTCCAGGGCGAGCCGCCCGCCCTGTTGGTCGTCAACGACGGGGACCTGACCTACGCCAAGGTCCGGCTGGACCCCACGTCCTGGCACTCCGCCAGGGACCTTCTCTCCTCCCTGCCCGATCCGCTGACCCGGGCGGTGGTGTGGAACGCCGCCCGTGACATGGTCCGGGACGCGGAGCTGGACCCCAAGCAGTACCTGGCCGCGGCCCGCCGCCAGTTGCCCCTCGAAACGGACACCGCCCTGGTGGAGGGGGTTCTCTCCTTCGCCAGGGGGCGGATCGCCGACCTCTACCTCTCGGGTGAGGAGCGCACGGCGGCGCTGGTGGCTCTCGCGGAGACCGCCCGCGAGATCCTCCTGGCCGGGGGTCGGGACCCGTCCTCGGCCCTGCGGCTCATCGCCGTGCGGGTGTTGATCGACACCGTGACCGATCCGGTGGAGCCGCGGGCCTGGCTGGCGGCCGGTACCTTCCCCGGCGGGCCCGAGTTGGACCCCGAGCTGCGGTGGCGGGTCCTGCACCGGCTGGCGGTGCTGGGCGCCGTCGACGAGCGGGAGATCGCCGAGGAGGCCGAGCGGGACCCGGCGGCCACCGGGCGGGAGGGAGCCGCCCGCTGCCGCGCCGCCCTCCCGACCGAACAGGCCAAGGCCGATGCCTGGGAGGGGATGTTCGGGGAGGGCGACGACCTGTCCGTCTATCTGTTCACCGCCACCGCGCAGGGTTTCTGGCACCCGGAGCAGTCGGGGCTGCTGGTGCCCTGGGCGGAACGGTATTTCACCGATGTCGTCCGGTTGGCCAACCGGCGCGGGCACGCGGTGACCGAGGCGGCGTGCCGCCACGGTTTCCCGCGCGGGCTGGTCGGCGAGGAACTGCTGCGTCGGGGGGAGGCGGCGCTCGCCGGTCCGGATGTCACCGCCACGCTGCGGCGCGGACTCATGGATCAGCTGGACGACCTGCGGCGCGCCCTGCGGGTGCGCGGGGAACGCGTCTGATCACCCTTCGAATCCCCTTGCGGTTTTCCCGGGGATCGTCGGGAACGCCCCGGCCCCGACGCGTGCTCGCGCGTCGGGGCCGGGGCGC
>NZ_VKHS01000959.1 GCF_014141525.1 Streptomyces calidiresistens | reverse complement strand
CCCAGGCTCAGGGCCGTCGGGGGCCGCGGGGATCGGGCGCCGGGTCGACGGGCTCCCCGGCGGACGGGGCCGCGGTCGGCGGGAGGGAGACCGAGTCGGTCGCCCACAGGCGGGGCGTCGGCCCCCGCCCGTCGGCGGCGGGCCGCAGCCCGACCACGAGGTGCCGCCGCCAGGCGTCGTCCGACTCCGGGTGGTCCTCCCGCCAGTGGCAACCGCGGGTCTCGGTGCGCTCGGTCGCGGCGGCGACCAGCACCCGGGCGACCAGGTGCAGGTTGGTCGTCTCCCAGCTGTCGGTGCCGGGCTCGGCGGGTTTCTCGACCGCCCGCCCGGCGAGGGCGTCCAGTTCCGCCGCGGCGGTGCGCAGGCCCTCGGCGGAGCGCAGCACCCCGGCGTGGTCGGTCATGATCCGCTGGATCTCCGGGCGGACGTCGGGGGACAGCAGCGGGCCGGAGCGCCGGCCGGGGCCGGCGACGGACAGCCGGTCCCCGGCGGCGCCGGCGGCCCCGGTGGGGGCGGCGCCGGAGCGGGCGGCCAGGACGGCGTCGGCGATGCGCTCGGCGAAGACCAGCCCCTCCAGCAACGAGTTGGACGCCAGGCGGTTGCCGCCGTGCACACCGGTGCAGGCCACCTCACCGCAGGCGTACAGGCCGGGCACGGTGGTGCGGCCCCACAGGTCGGTGCGGACCCCGCCGGAGGCGTAGTGCGCCGCCGGGGACACCGGGATGGGCTCGGTGACGGGGTCGATGCCGTGCTCCCGGCAGGCGGCCAGGATGGTGGGGAAGCGGCGCTCCCACATCCGCGCGCCGAAGTGTCGGGCGTCCAGGTGGACGTACGGGGTGCCCTGCTCGCGGGTGGTCCGGGTGATGGCCTTGGCGACCACGTCGCGGGGCGCGAGTTCGGCCAGCTCGTGCACGCCGACCATGAAGCGCCGGCCCGAGGCGTCCAGCAGCAGGCCGCCCTCGCCGCGCACCGCCTCGGAGATCAGCGGCTGCCGACCGCGCGCCTCCGGCCCCAGGTACAGCACGGTGGGGTGGAACTGCACGAACTCGGCGTCGGCCACCTCGGCGCCCGCCCGCAGGGCCAGCGCCACGCCGTCGCCGGTGGAGACCGTGGGGTTGGTGGTCACCGAGAAGACCTGGCCCATGCCGCCGGTGGCCAGCACCACCGCGGGGGCCAGCACGGCGCCGACACCGTCGTGCCGCCCCTCCCCCATCACGTGCAGGCTGACCCCGGCCGCGCCGCCCGTCGGGTCGGCGGGGTCGGTGAGCAGGTCCAGCACCAGGGCGTGCTCGATCGTCTCGATCCCGGCCGCCCGCACGGCGTCGGCCAGGGCGCGGGATATCTCGGCGCCGGTGGCGTCGCCGCCGGCGTGCGCGATCCGGCGGCGGTGGTGGCCGCCCTCGCGGGTGAGGGCGATGGCGCCGGCCGGGTCGAGGTCGAAGCGGGCCCCGGCGCCGATGAGCCGGTGGACGGCGGCCGGCCCCTCGGTGACGAGCAGCCGGACCGCCTCCGGGTCGCACAGGCCGGCGCCGGCGACCAGGGTGTCCCGCTCGTGGTCGGCCGGGGAGTCGTCGGCGCCCAGGGCGGCGGCGATGCCGCCCTGGGCCCAGCGGGTGGAGCCCTCGTCCATCAGCGCCTTGGTGACGATGACCGTGCGCAGGCCGGCCGCGGCACAGCGCAGGGCGACGGTCAGGCCGGCGACGCCGGAGCCGACCACCACGACGTCGGCGCGCACGGACCAGCCGGCGGGTGGGGCGATGGGCACGCCGGCCCGGGCGACGCCGGTGGGCGGTGTGTTCCCGGGCGACGCGTCGGGGGTCGGCGCGGCGGGGGGCGCGGGGT
>NZ_VKHS01000958.1 GCF_014141525.1 Streptomyces calidiresistens | reverse complement strand
CCCGGAAGGCCGTCCGGTAGGCCCGCGGGGTGACCCCCACCACGCGGCGGAAGCGCTCCCGGAAGGCGGTCGGGGATCCGAAGCCCGCCCGGGCCGCCACCCGCTCCACCCCGTGGTCGGTGGTCTCCAGCAGGAACTGGGCCCGGCGCACCCGGGTGCGCAGCACCCACTGCAACGGTGTCTCCCCCGTCTGCTCGCGGAAGCGGCGGGCGAAGGTCCGCTCCCCCATGCCGCACCGGGCCGCCATCGCGGCGACGGTGATCTCCCGGCCGGGGTCCTCCTCGACCCAGCGCACCGCCGGCTCCAGCTCCGACCCGCGCGGCGCGACCGGCAGCCCGCCGGCCATGAACTGGGCCTGGCCGCCCTCGCGTTCCAACGGCATGACGGACAGCCGGGCGGCGTCCGCCGCCACCGCCGACCCCAGGTCGCGGCGGATCAGGTGCAGGCACAGGTCGAGTCCGGCCGCCGCCCCCGCCGAGGTGAGCAGGGACCCGTTGTCCACGTACAGGACGTCGGGGCGCACCTCCACCCGGGGGTACAGCTCGGCCAGGCGACGCGCGGCGCTCCAGTGGGTGGTGGCCGCCAGCCCGTCCAGCAGCCCGGTGGCCGCGAGCACGAAGGCCCCCGCGCAGACGGAGGCGATCCGCGCCCCGTCCGCGGCGGCACGGCGCAGCGCCTCCAGCGCGTCGGGATCCGGCGGGGGCGCGTCCTCGGTGCACCCCGGCACGATGACGGTGTCCGCCCCCGCCAGTGCGTCCAGGCCGTGCGGCACGGCCAACTCGAAGAGCTCGCCGGCCACCCGGGGGCGGGGGGCACAGACCAGCACCCGGTAGGGCCGGCTCCCGTCGGGGAGCCGAACGCGTCGGAAGACCTCGATGGGGGTCGCCATGTCGAAAGCGATCACGCCGTCGAGGGCGAGGATCGCCACGGTGTGCACGCGGGCACGATAAACGGGATCCCGCCGGCGGGAAACCCCCTGCCGAAGCCCCCGGAGGGAGCGGAAGGGACAACCATCCGGAGGAAAACCGCTGGTCGAGGGGCGTAGGGGAACGGCCGGGGTGCCGGCGGGATCCCGTTGGTCTTTGTCGTTTCCGCCACTGGGAGGGGTCCGGGAGGCCACCTGGCGTCGGGGACGACCGCTTCCCGATCACCGGAGGAATCCCCGTGTTCGCCCAGTTCGTGCTCTTCGACGGCTTCGACCCGTTGGACGTCATCGCCCCGCTCGAAGTCCTCCACGCCGCCGGGATGCTCACCGCCGGCTCGGTGCGGGTGGAACTCGTGAGCGCCGAGGGGGCTCGCGAGGTTCCCTCCGGGATGGCGGGGATCGCCCTGCGGGCCGTCGCCGCCCCGGACCCGGAGCGGGCCGATGTGCTGGTGCTGCCGGGCGCCCTCGGTCGGATGCCCGGTCCCGGGTCGACACCCGCCGGGGAGACGTCCCCCGGGGCGGGGGAACCGGCGGAGGACATCCCCGGCCTGCTGCGTCGTGCCCTGGAGGGCCCCCTCCCGGAGGTGATCGCCCGGGCCCTGGCCCACGAGGACACCGTCCTGGCCTGCGTGTGCGGGGGCTCCCTCCTTCCCGCCATGGCCGGGATGATCACCGGCCGCCCGGCGACCACCCATCCCTCGGGAACGGAGGTCCTGGCCGGCACCGGTGCCGTCGTCGTGGACGCCCGGGTGGTGGACGACGGCGATCTCGTCAGCGCGGGCGGGGTCACCTCCGGTCTCGATCTCGCCCTGCACCTGGTG
This sequence comes from Streptomyces calidiresistens, assembly GCF_014141525.1. Classification (GTDB taxonomy): domain Bacteria; phylum Actinomycetota; class Actinomycetes; order Streptomycetales; family Streptomycetaceae; genus Streptomyces; species Streptomyces calidiresistens. Next base: position 99 of record NZ_VKHS01000958.1, on the reverse strand, counting down.
GATCGGGAACTCGGCCCCGACGTGGCGCTCGGCGTGGAGCGGATCCTCGTCCACGAGCGGCGCGGCACCGTCTGGTCGGCGCGGGGCCCCGTCCCCGCC
>NZ_VKHS01000957.1 GCF_014141525.1 Streptomyces calidiresistens | reverse complement strand
CCCACGCACCGGACACCGCCGTCCCCGCCCCTCCCCCGGGCCGGGGCGGGAACTCCGTGCTCCGCCGCGTCACCGAGGCCGCCCTGCACCACCTCTCCCACGGCGCCACCGCGCAGCGCGGACACATCCGCGTCGGGGACCCCGCCGGGCTCCACGCCCTCGACGCCGCCCTGCGCGCCGCCCGCTCCCTGACCGGCCTCACCGACCTGCGGACGACCGCCGACGCCGGGCCCCTCACCGGCCGGGCCGCGGCGGACGGCCGCGCCCTGCTCCGGGACGCCGTCGCCATGGGGGCCGCCGCCCTCGGCGGCCTGCCCGACGCGGACCCCGACCCCGCGGGCTGCCTCGACCTCCTGATCGCCGCCGCCGACGACCACGGCCTCCCCCTCGACCTGCACACCGACGCCGGGGACCCCATCCTCCTCGACCGACTCGCGGCCGCCGTCACCGGACACCGGCCGGGGGTGGTCATCGGCCCGTGCACCGGGCTCGGCCGCCTGGCCCCCGAGGCGCTCGCCCGCACCGCCGACCGCCTGGCCCTCGCGGGTGTCACCGTCGCCCTGCTGCCCCAGGGACCGTGCGCGCCCCTGCGGACCGGACCCGGCGGCGCGCGGGGCCGCGCCGGGGGCGACACGTCCCGCACGCCACCGGACACCGCCCCCCTGGCCCGGATCCTGCGCACGGCCGGGGTCCGGGTGATCGCCGGCGGCGGAGCCCTGCGCGACGCCGCCAACCCGGTGGGACGTGGCGACCCGCTGGAAGCCGCCTGCCAACTCGTCTCCCGGGGCGGGGAGGACCCCGTCCACGCCTACCACGCCGTCTCCGACCGGGCCCGCGCCGCCCTGGGACTGCCCCCGGTGCGGATCGAGGCGGGGTTCCCCGCCGAGCTGCTGGCCGTGCGCGGCACCTGCCTCCCGGACGTCCTCTCCCTGGCCTACAGCCGGCTGGTCATCCACCGGGGGCGGATCGTCTCGCGGACCAGCGCCGTGCGCGAGTACTGCGACATCGGGGACGGAGCCGCGACCGAACTCCCGCGCCAGTCCACCGGTTGAGCCACGGGCCGGCCGGCGCGGCGGGCCCCTCCCCACCCCCCTCCCGGCGTACCGTCGGGACCATGCGCATCGTCATCGCCGGAGGCCACGGACAGATCGCCCGCCGACTGGAACGGCTGCTCGCCGAACGCGGCGACCGGCCCGTGGGCCTCATCCGCAATCCCGATCACGCCGCCGATCTGGAGGAGATCGGCGCCGAACCGGTCGTCTGTGACCTGGAGCACGCCGGTCTCGCCGAGGTGGCCGAGCACCTGCGCGGCGCCACGGCGGCGGTCTTCGCCGCCGGCGCGGGGCCGGGCAGCGGCGTCGAGCGCAAGGAGACCGTGGACCGGGCCGCCGCCGTCCTCTTCGCCGACGCCGCCGAACTCGCCGGTGTCCGCCGGATGATCGTCGTCTCCTCCATGGGCACCGACCGCGAGCCGCCCGCCGACACCGAACCGGTCTTCGCCGCCTACCTGCGGGCCAAGGCCGCCGCCGACGCCGAGATCCGCTCCCGGGCCGGTCTGGACTGGACGATCCTGCGCCCCGGCAGGTTGACCGACGACCCCGGCACGGGTCGGGTGCACCTGGCCGCGCACACCGGACGCTCGGCGATCACCCGGGACGACGTCGCCACCGTGCTCCTGGGCCTGTTGGACGAACCGCGCACCGCGGGTCTGACCCTGGAACTGGTCAACGGCGACGTGCCCGTGGTCGAGGCGATCCGCTCCCTGACGGGCACCAGCGCCTCCTGAGGCCGGGGCCCGGGGCGCGCCGGGACACCGGGGTCACCCCCCGGGCCCCGGCCTCAGGA
>NZ_VKHS01000956.1 GCF_014141525.1 Streptomyces calidiresistens | reverse complement strand
GGGGCGGGGTGGAGGTGCCCGCGCCGGAGCCGGACGCGGAGGCGGCCGGGGTCTGCCGGACGCTGGCCGACGCGCTTCCCCCGGAGGTGGAGGGTCGCGAACGCCGTGAGGTGGAGCCCTCCTCGCCGTACACGGCGGCGTGGGGGGACCCTGCGATCGTGCTGCGCTGCGGGGTGCCGGATCCGGCGGTGCTCGATCCGCTGGACCCGGCGTACGACCCCTTCGCCGACGCCCTGGCGGTCAACGACGTGTCATGGCTGATCGAGCCCGGGGCGAACGGGGACGGCTACCGCTTCACCACCACCGAGCGAACCGTGCGGGTGGAGGTGACGGTCCCGTCGGCGTACGCGCCGGAGACCGGGGTCCTGGTGGACCTCGCCGGGGCGGTGGCCGGGGCGGTGCCGCTCGATCCGCTGTGGGAGGGGCACACCGACCACGGCTGAGCGGGGTCGGTTCCCCGCGGGCGGCGTCACGTCGTCCGCTGCCCCGTGGTTCCCCCCGGGTACCGGGGGGAACCACGGGGTTCAGCGCAGTCCGGTGGGCCGGCGCAGCGCCGCCCGGATGAGCGTGTCGATCAACTCCGGGTAGTCCACCCCGCTCTCCCGCCACATGCGGGGGTACATGGAGATGGGGGTGAAGCCCGGCATGGTGTTGATCTCGTTGATGACGAAGCGTCCGTCCTCGGTGAGGAAGAAGTCGGCCCGGACCAGCCCCTCGCAGGCGGCGGCCTCGAAGGCCCGGATGGCCAGGCCCCGCACCCGCTCGGTCTCCTCGGCGGACAGCGGAGCGGGGACGATGCCCTCGGCCGAGTCGATGTACTTGGCCTCGAAGTCGTAGAAGTCGTGGGAGGCGGCGGGCGGGATCTCGGCGGGCACGCTGGCCCGCGGACCGTCCTCGAATTCCAGGACGCCGCACTCGATCTCGCGTCCCCGCACCATCGCCTCGACGATGATCTTGGGGTCGTGGCGCCGGGCCTCGGCGATCGCCCCGTCCAGGTCCTCCGGCCCGTTCACCCGGCTGATGCCCATGGAGGAGCCGGCCCGGGAGGGCTTGACGAACAGCGGCCAGCCGTGACGGTTGGCGAACTCGGTGAGGCGGGCCCGCACCCCGTCCGGGTCGCGCTCCTCCTCCCGCGGCCGCACCACCGTGTAGGGGCCCACCGACAGTCCGAAGGAGGTGAAGACGCGCTTCATGTACTCCTTGTCCATGCCGATGGCCGAGGAGAGCACGCCGGAGCCGACATAGGGGATGCCGGAGAGTTCGAGCAGACCCTGGAGGGTGCCGTCCTCGCCGTAGGGCCCGTGCAGGACCGGGAAGACGACGTCCACGTCCCCCAGCACCTTGGGGACGGTGCCCGGTTCGGTGTAGAGGACCTCGCGGCTGCCGGCGGTGACCGGGAGCAGCACGCCGCCGGAGTCCGACTCGGCCAGGTCGTCCACGGCGGGGAGCCGGCGATCGGCGATCGCCATCCGCTCGGGGGCGTCGGCGGTCAGGGCCCACCGTCCGTCGGCGGTGATGCCGATGGGCAACACCTCGTAGCGCTCGCGGTCGATGGCGTTCAGCACGGCACCCGCGGTGACCACGGAGATCGCGTGCTCGGAGCTGCGGCCGCCGAAGACGACGGCGACGCGCGGCTTGGGGCGCTGAGGGCTCGAGGGGGAGCCGCTGGGGGGCAACTGGCTGCTCATATCGCCCCGAGGCTACCGAACACCGGTTCCGCCGGCCGGCGGCGCCCGGCGGTTCGCGCGCGGATTCCCCCGGCCGGCCGGGGCACCGCGGGACGGAGCGACCCAAGCCGGACACCCCGGGCGGGCCGGCGGCACCGGCCGGGGTGTCCGGCTTGGGT
>NZ_VKHS01000955.1 GCF_014141525.1 Streptomyces calidiresistens | reverse complement strand
GGGTGCCTCGGACGGGGCCGCCCACCGGTACGGGGACGAGGCCCCCGGAGTCGGACGGGAGGCGCGGGACCGGTTGGTCGCCGCCGCCCCGGACGGGGAGGACCGCGCGGTGGAGGCCGCCCTCCGCCCCCGGGACCTGGGCGAGTTCATCGGTCAGGAGCGGGTGCGCGGGCAGCTGGACCTGGTGCTGAAGGCGGCCCGCGCGCGGGGTGCCACCGCCGACCACGTGCTGCTCTCCGGCGCCCCCGGCCTGGGCAAGACCACCCTGTCCATGATCATCGCCGCCGAGATGGAGGCCCCCATCCGGATCAGCTCCGGGCCGGCCATCCAGCACGCCGGTGACCTGGCGGCGATCCTGTCCTCCCTCCAGGAGGGGGAGATCCTCTTCCTGGACGAGATCCACCGCATGTCCCGGCCCGCCGAGGAGATGCTCTACATGGCGATGGAGGACTTCCGGGTCGACGTGATCGTGGGCAAGGGCCCCGGGGCCACCGCCATCCCCCTGGAGCTTCCCCCCTTCACCCTGGTCGGCGCCACCACCCGGGCCGGTCTCCTGCCGCCGCCGCTGCGCGATCGTTTCGGTTTCACCGCGCACATGGAGTTCTACGCGCCGATCGAACTGGAGCGCGTGATCCACCGCTCCGCGGGCCTGCTCGGGGTGGAGGTTCGCCCGGAGGGGGCCGCCGAGATCGCCGGTCGCTCCCGCGGCACCCCCCGGATCGCCAACCGGCTGCTGCGCCGGGTGCGCGACTACGCACAGGTGAAGGGCGACGGCGTCGTCACCCGGGACATCGCCGCCGCGGCGCTGGAGGTCTACGAGGTGGACGGTCGGGGCCTGGACCGCCTGGACCGTTCGGTGCTCGACGCGCTGCTGAGGCTCTTCGCCGGCGGTCCGGTGGGACTCTCCACGCTCGCCGTCGCGGTGGGGGAGGAGCGCGAGACCGTGGAGGAGGTGGCCGAGCCCTTCCTGGTCAGGGAGGGTCTGCTGGCCCGCACACCGCGAGGTCGCGTCGCCACTCCGGCCGCCTGGAGTCACATGGGGCTCACCCCGCCACGGCAGCGCGGGGAGACCCCCGGCGGGAGCCTGTTCGAGGAGTGAGCGCCCGGGGCGCGCACCCCAAAGGGGGAGCACGCCGTACGGTGGAGCCGTCGGCGCGGAACTTACCCGGTGTCCACGACGTTGTTACGCCGGTAAGGCCTCGCTTAGACTGCGCCGATGCCGGCCCCGGGGGCCGGACCGTCCACCCACACGCCAGGCCACGTCACATCGGCCACATGAAGGAATAACCTCCGCCGTGGAACTCTTCCTCCCGCTCATCCTGCTGATCGGTGTCATGCTTCTCATGTCCCGTTCGGCCCGAAACAAGCAGCGCCAGATGATGGAAATGCGCGACGCGATGGAACCGGGCACCGGTGTCCGGACCATCGGCGGCATGTACGCACTGGTCAAGGAGGTCCGCGAGGACTCCGTGCTGCTGGAGGTCGCTCCGGGGGTGCCCGCGCTCTACACCAAGACCGCGATCGCCGCCGTGCTCGACGCCGACGAGTACCGGAGGATCGTCAACGACGAGCCCTGGCCCGAGGACGACGGCGAGACCCCCGTGGTTCCCGATGACGCGTCCTCGCTGACGGGCGGGGACGGTGCCGACCGTTCCGCCGAGGGCGACTCGGACAAGCCGATCGGGCTGGACAAGCCGGCCGACGCCGCGGGGGAGACCCCCGCCGCGGGGGACGACGCCGGGGGGAACCCCGGGCGCGACCGCCGCGACGGCTCCGCCGAGGACGACGGGAACGGGCCCCGGTCCTGATCCGGCGGGCGGCGCCGGCCCCGGTCGGCCGCCGCCCCCCGGGGAC
>NZ_VKHS01000954.1 GCF_014141525.1 Streptomyces calidiresistens | reverse complement strand
GGATGCCGGGGAAATGGACCCATGGAGTGCCATGGAAATGGACCATAGCCGTGCGCCACTTCACTCCTACGGTCGATTCCGTGACCGATACCCCGAACACCCCGACCGAGCAGAGAACCCCGACCACCCCGCGCCTGGACCTTCCCGTGCTCGTCCCCGACGTGCACCGCGCGATGCTCCGCCTCCACGAGGCGGCCCGTCGCGACCTGGACCCCGCCCTGGTGGAGCTGGTCCTCATCCGCGCCTCGCAGATCAACCGCTGCGCCTTCTGCGTCGACATGCACACCCGGGACGCCCGCCGGGCGGGGGAACGTGAGGAGCGGATCCATCTCCTCACGGCGTGGGAGGAGGCCGGCGATCTGTACACCGGGCGGGAACGGGCCGCCCTGGCGCTCACCGAGGCGGTGACCGTCCTCACCGACGGGTTCGTACCCGATGGCGTGTACCGACGGGCGGCCGAACGGTTCGAGGAGGAGGAACTGGCCCGGCTCGTCTCCCTGATCGCCACGATCAACACCTGGAACCGGCTCAACGTCACCGCGCGCACCCCCCCGGCCGGGGAATGAGGGGCACGCGCACCACCGGCCCCGCCCCGGCCACCGGTTCCGCCGGGGCGCCGCCCGCCTCCACCGTCCGGTCCCTCCGGGCCCGGACGGTGCGGGGTTGGGGCGCGGTGGTCTCCGTGGCGGTGGGCATCTTCGCCCTGATGACCTCGGAGCTGTTGCCGGTGGGTCTCCTCACCCCCATCGGGTCGGAGTTCGGGGTCTCCGCCGGTACGGCCGGTCTCATGGTCACGGTGCCCGGGATCGTGGCCGCGATCTCCGCCCCCCTGATCACCGTGCTCGCCGGGCGGATCGACCGCCGGATCGTGCTCTGTGCCCTGATCGGTGTGATGGGCGCGGCCAACCTCCTCTCCTCCCTCGCCGACCACTTCTCCCTCGTCCTGGCCGCCCGGTTCCTGGTGGGTGTCGCGGTGGGTGGCTTCTGGTCCATCGCGGGCGGCATCGCGCTGCGCCTGGTTCCGGAACACCACGTGGGCCGGGCGATGGCGGTGATCTTCGGCGGTGTGGAGACGGCGACCGTGCTGGGGGTCCCGGCGGGGACGTACCTCGGCGCTCTCGCCGGGTGGCGGACCGCCTTCGCGGCCGTCGGGCTGCTCGGCCTGGCCGCCCTGGTCTGCATGGTCTTCCTGCTGCCGACCCTCCCGGCGGTGCGGGTGGTACCCCTCTCGGCGCTGCCGCGCCTGCTCCGCAACCGCCCCGCGGTGCGCAGGGGCCTCGCCCTCACCCTGCTCCTGGTGACGGGCCACTTCCTGGCCTGGACCTACCTGCGGCCGATCCTGGAGGAGCGCACCGGCGCGGACGGCGGCACGGTCGGGACCCTGCTCCTGGCGTTCGGTGTCGCCGGATTGGTCGGCAACGTGGTGGCGGGCTTCGGAGCGGCCCGGCACCCACGGGGCGCGCCGGCGGCGATCGGGGCGACGACGGCCCTCGCGGTGTGCCTGCTACCGGTGGTGAACGGGCCCGTGGGGGCGGTGCCGGTCGTCCTGGCGTGGGGGCTGGCGTACGGCGCGGTGCCGGTGACCCTCCAGACGTGGATCCTGCGGGCCGCGCCCGGGGAGACCGAGGCGGCGACCTCGCTGCACGTGTGTGCCTTCAACTTCTCGATCGCGCTGGGGGCATGGGGCGGTGGGCTGGTGGTGGACCGGTCGCCCGTTCTCGGGGTGGTGGTCCCGGCGGCGCTCCTGGTGGTGATGGCGGTGCCCGTGGCGATGGCCGCGGGCAGGTTCGCCGGGGTCGGGGCGGGACCCCCGTGACCCCCGCCCCGCGCGGAGTGCGCGGGGCGCGGGGTCGGGG
>NZ_VKHS01000953.1 GCF_014141525.1 Streptomyces calidiresistens | reverse complement strand
CCTCCCACCCTCACCCGAGTTTCCACCCACCCCAACCGCCTCCGACATCCCGAACCACAGGGGGAACCACGATGGACGCCATCATCATCGTGCTCGTCATCCTGGTGGTGCTGGTCTTCATCGCCCTGGTCAAGACGATCCAGGTGATCCAGCAGGCCAGTGCCGCCATCGTCGAGCGCTTCGGTCGGTACACCCGCACGCTCAACGCCGGCCTCAACATCGTCGTGCCGTTCATCGACACGATCCGCAACCGCATCGACCTGCGCGAGCAGGTCGTTCCCTTCCCGCCCCAGCCGGTGATCACCCAGGACAACCTGGTCGTCAACATCGACACCGTCATCTACTACCAGGTCACCGACGCCCGGGCCGCCACCTACGAGGTCTCCAACTTCATCCAGGCCATCGAGCAGCTGACCGTGACCACGCTGCGCAACATCATCGGTGGCATGGACCTCGAACGAACCCTCACCTCCCGCGAGGAGATCAACGCGGCCCTGCGCGGTGTCCTCGACGAGGCGACCGGCAAGTGGGGCATCCGCGTCAACCGCGTCGAGCTCAAGGCGATCGAGCCGCCCACCTCCATCCAGGACTCGATGGAGAAGCAGATGCGCGCCGACCGGGACAAGCGCGCCGCGATCCTCCAGGCCGAGGGTGTCCGCCAGTCCGAGATCCTCCAGGCCGAGGGTGCCAAGCAGGCGGAGATCCTGCGCGCCGAGGGTGACGCCAAGGCCGCCGCGCTGCGCGCCGAGGGTGAGGCCCAGGCCATCCGCACCGTCTTCGAGGCCATCCACGCCGGTGACGCCGACCAGAAGCTGCTGGCGTACCAGTACGTGCAGATGCTGCCGAAGATCGCCCAGGGCGACTCCAACAAGCTCTGGATCGTCCCCAGCGAACTGGGCGACGCGCTCAAGGGAATCGGCGGCAGCCTCGGTCGGCTCGCCGAGAACGGCGGCGCCCCCACCGCGCCCGCCGATTCCTCCCGCCCCACCCTGGACAAGCCCGGTCGTCAGCAGCCGCGCTTCGAGTGACGTCGGACCCCGGGCGCGACCCGCTTCCGCGGATCGCGCCCGGGGTCCCGCCGTTCGTCGTCGCCCCCGGAGGGCCACGGGCCCCGGGGGGTCAGCCGCCCCGGACCGCGCCCAACCACTCCGGCAGGGCCGCCGTGCCCCGATCCGCGCCCACCGCCGCCAGGAGTGCGTCGGCGGGGGTCGGCTCGAACGGCTGCGACAACAGCCGCATCCCCGCCTGAGCCGGTGTGCGATCGGCCTTGCGGTTGTTGTCCTCCCGGCACGCCGCCACGGTGTTCAACCACGTGTCCCCACCACCACGGGACCGCGGCACCACGTGATCCACCGTCGTCGCCCTTCGCCCGCAGTAGGCACAGCGGTGACGATCCCGCACCAGCACCCCACGCCGTGACCACGGTGCCCGTTGTCGGAACGGCACCTTCACGTAGCGGCGCAACCGGATGACCAGGGGCACCGGCATCTCCACGGTGCCGGCCCGGATCCGCAACCCGGGATGGGCCTGCTCCGCCTCGGCCTTCCCCTGCAGCACCAGGACCACCGCCCGGCGCAGCGTCACCGTCGCCAACGGCTCGAAACTCGCGTTGAGCACCAACGTCCGACGCACCCGCCCCACCTCCCGGCTCCCGGCCCCGCCCGGGGGGCGGGACGACCCCACTGTGCCGTCGCCCCCCGGACGGGACAATGCAATTTCCGCCGCCTCGCGGCCCGGATACGGGGCGGGGAACACCGGATGACCATTCCCCGACGACCCGCCGGCCGAGGGCCGGCACGGGGCCCGACCCGAGCGGGCCGGGCCCCCGGACCACGCGGAGGCCCGCGGCAGGGCCGGAAG
>NZ_VKHS01000952.1 GCF_014141525.1 Streptomyces calidiresistens | reverse complement strand
GCCAGGTGCGGGAGGGGCGCCGCGGGTGGGGTGTGGGCCATGTCAGCGGGCTTCCCTGGTGGTGAGGTGGTCGTCGTCGAGGTGGACCCCGAAGACGGGCGGGATGCGCTCCCCGGCGCGGTGGAGGCGGTCGGCGAGGCCGCGCGGGACGGGATGGTGCCGGAAGACGCCGTGGACGCGGCCGTCGGCGGTCATGGGGGCGGTGTCGAGGCGGGCCAGGTCGGCGATGCGGAAGGGTTGGCGTCCCCGACTGGTGAGGGCGACGACCTCGGCGATGCGCCGGCTGCCGTCGGGGTTGCGGACGAGTTGGACGATGACGTCCACGGCGCTGTTGATCTGGTCGCGGAGGGCTTCGAAGGGCACCTGGAGTTCCGACATGGAGGCGAGAGTCTGCAGGCGCATCAGGGCGTCGTCGGCGCTGTTGGCGTGGACGGTGGCCAGGGAGCCGTCGTGACCGGTGGACATGGCCTGGAGCATGTCGAGGGTCTCGCCGCCGCGGACCTCGCCGACGATGATGCGGTCGGGGCGCATGCGCAGGGAGTTGCGCACCAGGTCGCGGATGGTGATCTCGCCGCGTCCCTCGACGTTGGGCGGGCGGGACTCCAGCCGGATGACGTGGCTCTGCTGGAGCTGGAGTTCGGCGGCGTCCTCGACGGTGACGATGCGCTCGCCCTCGGGGATGAGTCCGGAGAGGGCGTTGAGCAGGGTGGTCTTCCCGGAGCCGGTGCCGCCGGAGACGATGATGTTGAGCCGGGCCCGGACGAGGGCGGCGAGCAGCAGGAGGACGGGTTCGTCGAGGGTGCCGAAGTCGACGAGTTCGCGGAGGGTGTAGGCGCGGGGGAAGCGGCGGATGGTGAGGGTGGCGCCGGTCAGGGAGAGCGGCGGGATGATGACGTTGACCCGTTCGCCGGTGGGGAGGCGGGCGTCGACCATGGGGTTGGCCTCGTCCACGCGGCGGTTGACGGTGGAGACGATGCGCTCGATGGTCTGCATGAGCTGTTCCTCGGAGGCGAACCGCAGGGGCAGGCGTTCCACCCGGCCGGCGCGTTCCACGAAGATCTGCTCGGGGCCGTTGACCATGATCTCGGTGACGGAGGGGTCCTCCAGCAGGGGTTCGAGGATGCCCAGCCCCAGGGCCTCGTCCACCACGCGGCGGATGAGCAGGGCGCGTTGCTGGGGGGAGAGGACGGGGCCCTCGCGGCTGAGGATGTGGCCGAGGACGCGCTCGAGGCGGTCGCGGCGCTCGGCGGTGCCCAGGGAGGACATCTCGGCGAGGTCGATCTCCCGGAGGAGTTTGGCGCGGTAGTCGGCGACCAGCCGACCGTCCCCGTGACCGTCGGTGGTGGTCTCCTCCCGGCCGGCGAGGCGGGACCTGAGGCCCATGGTGTGTCTCCCGGTGGTTCCTGGTACCGGCGCGGGTTCTTCCCGTGCCGGGGCTGACTCGGCTAGTCGCAGGGCATGGTGACGGTCCGCCGGGCGGTGCCGGGGCTCGGCAGGAAGGGCATCACGGAGGGCACCTCGACGCTCGCGGTCACGGTGGTCACGTCACCGCAGGACTCCCCCATGCTCAGGGAGACCGGGAGCCAGTCGCTGGTGGCGGCCCGGCCGGCCTCGGCCCAGCGGTGTCCCACCTCGTCCTGGGAGGCGACCCGGGCGGCGGCGCGGGCGGCGGAGCCCGCCTGTTGGACGGCGAAGCCGGCGACTCCGAGTTGGATACCGGCGAGGGCGACGATCAGCAGGATCGGCAGCCATCCGGCGAATTCGACGGCGGTGACGCCCCGCTGGCGGTCGCGGCGGCCGTTCGGGGGCCGGGGGTTCCCGGTGTCCGGCGGGGTGCCGGCGCCGGGCGCGGCGGTCGGGGTGG
>NZ_VKHS01000951.1 GCF_014141525.1 Streptomyces calidiresistens | reverse complement strand
GCGTGAGTGGACATACCGCCCCCCAGCGTCTCACCCCCCACCCGCACCCGGCCAACCCATATCCGTGATCACGGGGGAACATCGGTGAAGGAGTCACCCGGGAGGAGGCGGATGAGGAGGACGACGCCCATCCCCCCCCGTCCCGGCCGACCCGTCCGTCCGGGGGCGCCGGAAGCCGAACCCCGACGGTGCGACGACACCCCCGTCGGAGGGCGGGGGAGGAGCGCCGCCGGCAGTGCCCGGACGCAGGGCGTGCTTCCTCCCGGGGGAACGGAACCCCGGGCCGACCCCGATGACCGCTCGCGTCCGGGACGCCCGGGTTGTTCCGGCCGGCACGACGCCCTTCACCCCGCACCGCCGGGAACGCGGTCACCGCTCCGGGGGCGGGACGTCGAACCCTCCCGTCATCGCTCCGATTCGGGGACGCGCGGGGCGCGGCGGGCGCGGAACCGCCGGTGGGCGGTGTGGCAGGCGAGCGGGGAGCATGGGCCCGGCGGTGAGCGGCCACCACGGAGAGGCACCCTGTCGGTACATCGACATCCCCGGGACCAACGGGACCGTCGAAACGATCACGGCGGGAACCGCCGTGGTCCTGTCGACGGGGCGGCCGTCCGGGAGCGGGTTCATCGGGTCGCCCCCTCGTTTCCGGGGACACGCCTCTGCCGGGGCGGACAACGAAAAGGTCCCGGACGGGATGGCGTCCGGGACATTCTTTTTCCGGTGGCTGGGGCCGGGGTCGAACCGGCGACCTTCCGCTTTTCAGGCGGACGCTCGTACCAACTGAGCTACCCAGCCACGCAGCTCACCGAGATGAACTGCAAGCGGTCCTGACGGGATTTGAACCCGCGGCCTCCACCTTGACAGGGTGGCGAGCACTCCAAACTGCTCCACAGGACCTTGGAGATGTGCGAGACCAGTCTCGCACACGGTGGTGCGTGCCCCCAACGGGATTCGAACCCGTGCTACCGCCTTGAAAGGGCGGCGTCCTAGGCCACTAGACGATGAGGGCTGGTGGCCCGCCTGACCGGCGCTTGGCCGTCGGGGACGTGAGAAGCATATGGGATAGCCGGCGGTATCGCCAAAACCTTCTCCCGCCCGGGCCCGTCGGCCGCCGGGACGGGGGGTCACGGCCGCCCCGGGGCCCGGTGGACGGGGCCGCGCCCCGTCGCGCGGTCGGGTACCGGACCGTCTCCCGCGCGGTTTCCCGCCCCGCGCACCGGTCCGCCCGGGTCGGGGTGCCGCACAATGGCGGTGTGCTGGAGATGAGCCGCGAGGAGTTCGAGGATCTCGTCAGTCAGGCGCTCGACCGCATCCCGCCGGAGTTGACCCGGCTGATGGACAACGTCGCCGTCTTCGTCGAGGACGAGCCGCCGCCCGAGGAACCCGAGTTGCTCGGGCTGTACGAGGGCACGCCCCTGACCGAGCGCGGCGAGTGGTACGCCGGGGTCCTCCCGGACCGGATCTCCGTCTACATGGGCCCCACGCTGCGGATGTGCGCGCGCGAGGGCGGGGACCGCGAGGCGGTGGTCGAGGAGGTCGAGATCACCGTCGTGCACGAGATCGCCCACCACTTCGGCATCGACGACGAGCGGTTGCACGCCCTCGGCTACGCCTGACCGGCCCGCCGGCGCGGGGCCCCGCCCCGGTCCCGGGGCGGCTCCCGCTCGGCGGTCCCGGCCGCCCGGGGCGGGCGCGTGGCCGACCGGCGCGCGGCGATGGGAACCCGCCCGCCCCCGGGCCGTGTCCCGGGGGCGGGTCCGGGCGTTGAGCAGGGCAACTCCAGCCGTTTCCCCCGGAGGTGCCCGACCCGTGCGCCCCGTCCCGTCCGTTCCGCCCGTCGGGTCCGCAGCCCGCCGTGTTCCAC
>NZ_VKHS01000950.1 GCF_014141525.1 Streptomyces calidiresistens | reverse complement strand
AGGTGTGTATCGGAGACAGCGAAAGAGGGGCCCCGCTCCGGAATCCGTCGTCGGCTCCCCCGACGGCGGCCGGGCCCGCCGGCCCCCGGGACTCCGGTGACGACGGTGACGGCGGTGACGGCGGGGTCCGCGCCGGGAGCCCGGCCGGTGGCGCGGCCACGGATTCCGCGCCGCCCGGGGTGCGCCCCGCGCCCGCGGGTCCGTCCCTGCTCATCGGCGGTCTGGGCGTGGGGTTCTCCCTGGACGAGGCCGCCGCCGACCCGCTGTGGGGTTCGATCACCGTCGTGGAGCGCGAGGCGGCGGTCCTGGAGTGGCATCGCGACGGCCCGCTGGGGAGGTTCACCGAACGGGCCCGGGCGGACCCCCGCACCCGGTTGGTGCACGCCGACCTGATGGAGCATCTGCGGCGGCCGGACGCCTCCTGGGACGCGATCTGCCTGGACATCGACAACGGCCCGCAGTGGACGGTGGCTCCGGACAACGACCGCCTGTACTCGCCACGCGGGTTGATGGAGTGCCACGACCGACTCACCCCCGGCGGTGTGCTTGCCGTATGGTCGGCACAGCCGTCCGCGGATTTCGAAGCGGCCCTGTGCGCAGCGGGGTTCGACGCGGTGCGCACCGTGGAGGTGCCGGTCGCCCGGGGTGTCCCGGACGTGGTGCACCTCGCGGCACGAGCGGCGTGGCCCCGGCCCCACCGGGGATCTACGCTGCTCACGACAGTCAAGGAAAGCCAGCACCAGCCGGCTGGCTCCGGACACCTCCCTGGGGCGGGACCACCATGAACGAGACGGACACCACCACCCACCCGACGAACGGCGAAGCGTCGTCGTCGCCGGGGGATCGGCCGGGCCACGCCACCGGCACGGCCACCACCCCCGGCGCCCAGCGTCGGGTGCTGGTGGTCGAGGATGACCCCACCATCCTCGACGCGATAGCCGCGCGGATGCGCGCGGAGGGCTTCGTCGTCCAGACGGCGGCCGACGGACCGGCGGCCGTGGAGACCGCGGCCGCGTTCCAGCCGGACCTGCTGGTCCTGGACGTGATGCTGCCCGGCTACGACGGGCTGGAGGTCTGCCGACGCGTGCAGGCCCAGCGCCCGGTGCCGGTGCTCATGCTCACCGCCCGCGACGACGAGACGGACATGCTCGTGGGTCTGGGCGTGGGCGCCGACGACTACATGACCAAGCCGTTCTCCCTGCGCGAGCTGGTCGCCCGCACCCACGCCCTGCTGCGCCGGGTGGAACGGGCCGCCGCCGTGGCCGCCACCCCGCGCCCGGGCAGCGTGCAACTCGGCGACCTGGAGATCGACCGCACCCAGCGCCGGGTCCGGGCCGGTGGCAAGGACGTGCACCTCACCCCCACCGAGTTCGATCTGCTGCTGTGCCTGGCGCGGACGCCGCGCGCCGTGCTCACCCGCGAGCAGCTGCTGGCCGACGTGTGGGACTGGGCGGACGCCTCGGGCACCCGCACCGTGGACAGCCACGTGAAGGCGCTGCGCCGGAAGATCGGCGCGGAGCGCATCCGCACGGTGCACGGGGTCGGCTACGCGCTGGAGACCGGCGCCCTCTCCGAGGGGAGCTGACCGGGTGACCGGCGGGCACCCGGGTCGGCCGGGGCCCCGCGGGGCCGCCCGGCGCACCGGCCCGGTCGACCGGCGTTCCGGCACGACACCCCGCGTCCCCGTGCAACGGCACGGGGCGCCCGAAACCCTCGTGGGCCCGGCGGGCCCCGGCCCGTCGGACGACCCGACGGGGCCGGGGCCCGCCGGGGTTCCGGGTTCGATACCACCCGGGGTACCCGGGGACCCCCCGGCGGCCACCGGTGGCCCGGAGGCCGCCTCCCCCGCCGCGGGCGGGGAGCCCGGGG
>NZ_VKHS01000095.1 GCF_014141525.1 Streptomyces calidiresistens | reverse complement strand
CCGCCGGCCCGGGGGCGACCGGCCCGGCGGTCCCCGGCGGGACCCGGGGTCACCCCCCGGAGCGCTTGCCCCCGCCGGCCCCGGCCTTCTTGGCACCCTTCGCGCCCGGCGCCTCCAACCCCAACGCCTCCAGCACGTCCTGCACCCGGGCGATCTCCGCGTTGATGTCCTCCCGGCGCCGGTTGAGCTTCTCCAGCTCCCGGCGGCCCTCCTCGACCTTCTCCCGGGTCTCCCGCTCCGCCCGTTCCATGATCTCCTCGGCCCGCTTCAGCAGCTCCGAGCGCTTCGCCTCGGCCTCCTTCAGCAGGGACTCGGCCTTCTTCACGGCGGCGATCCGCAGCGACCCCGCCTCCGACGCGGCCTCCGAGCGGATCTTCTCCGCCTCCGCCCGCGCCTCCTCGCGCTGCTCCTCGGCGGCCCGCACCAACCGGTCCACCCGCTCGCCGGCCGCCCGGGCCTGCTCCGCCGACTCCCGGCGGGCCCGCTCGTGCAACTCCTCCACCTCGGCCTCGGTCCGGGCCCGCAGTTCCTCGCTGCGCTCCCGGATGGCCGCCGCGTCCCGCCGTGCCTCCTCCAGCAGGGTGTCGGCGTCCCGACGGGCCCGCTCGACCAGCTCCGAGCCCTCCTCCCGGGCCTCGTCCACCAGTCGGGCCGCCTCCGCCCGGGCCGCGCCCACCATGGCGTCGGACTGCTCCTCGGCCGCGGCCGTGGCGCGCAGCGCCTCCTCCTGCGCCCGGTTCACCAGTTCGTCGGCCTGCTCGGCGGCCTCGGCGCGCCGGCGGGAGGCCTCCGAACGGGCGGTCTCACGCAGCTCCTCGGCCTCCCCGCGCGCCTTCTCCAGCGTCTCCTCGGCGGCCTCGCGGGTGCGCTGCGCCTCGGCGATCGCGTCGTTCATCGTCCGCTCGGCGAGGGCGGCGGCGGCCTCCTTCTCCTCCCCGGCCTGCCGTCGCATCCGTGCCACGTCCAGGTCGGCGTCGGCGCGCAGCGCCGCGACCTCGCGCTCGGCCTCCTCGCGCAGCCCGGCCACCGAGTCCCGGATCTCCTGCGCCCGGGTCTCGGCGGAGGACACCAGCGACTCGGCGCGCCGCTCGGCCTCCTCCACCGTCTCGCGCGCCGACGCCAGCAGTTCCTCGCTGCGCCGGTGTGTCTCGGTGCGCTCCCGGTGGGCGGCCTCGCGCGCCTCCTCCAGCAGCCGGTCGCCCTCGCGCCGCAGCCGCTCGGCCTCCTCGCGCGCGGCGGCCAGCGCCTCGTTGGCCTCCCCGGTGGTGCGCTCGGCGGCGGCGTCCGCGTCCGACCGCACCCGGTCGGCGGCCTCGCGGGCCTCCGACCGCACCCGCTCCGCCTCGGCGGCGGCCTCGGCGCGCAGCCGCACCGCCTGCTCGTCGCCCTCGGCGCGCAGCCGGGCCGCGTCCCCGGTCGCCTCCTCGCGCAGCCGCTCGGCCTCGGTCTCGGCCTGCCGGACGAGGGCGCGGACGCGCTCGGCCGCCTCGGTGCGCAGCCGGTCCGCCTCGGCGGCGGCCTCGGTGCGCAGCTTCTCGGCCTCGGCCCTCGCCTCGCCCAGCGCCTCCTCGGCCGCGGTCACCCGCTCCTCGGCCTCGGCGCGCAGCCGCTCCAACTCCTCGACGGCGCCCTCGCGTTCCGCCCGGGCGGCCTCGCGGGCCTCCTCCCGGATCCGCTCGGCCTCCCGCTCCGCCTCCCCGGCCGCCTCCTCCAGCCGCCGGTTGGCCTCCGAGGTCAACTTCTCGGCCTCGGCCCGCGCCTTGCGCAACGCCTCGTCGGCCTGGTTGCGCAGGGCGTTCGCCCGCTCGATCGCCTCGGTGCGCACGCGCTCGCTCTCGGCGCTCGCGGCGTTCCGCGCGCTCTCCGCGTCCTCCTTGGCCTTGGCGAGCAGTTCCTCCGCCCGCTCGGCGGCCTCCTCGATCTGCCGGGTGGCGTCCCGGCGGGCCTCGGCCCGGATCCGCTCGCCCTCGGAGACCGCGTCGGCCCGCAACTGCTCGGCCTCGCCGCGCAGTCGACGGGCCTCCTCCTGCAACTCGACCGTCTTGGCCCGGTAGTCCTTGGTGTCCGCCTGCGCGGAACCCTTCAACTGCTCCGCGACGTCGTGCGCCTCGGCCCGGAGCCGGTCGGCCTCCGCCTCGGCCTCCGTCCGCAGCCGCTCGGCCTCCTCGGCCGCCGCGCGGGTCGTGTCACGGGCCTCCTCGGAGGCCTTGTTGAGCACCTCCTCGGCCCTGCGGGCGGCCTGCGCGAGCTGGTTGGCCGACTCCTCGGCGGCACGGTTGCGCGCCTCCTCCCCGGCCTTGGAGAGCATCTCCTCGACCCGGGCGCGGGCGTCGGCCAACGCCTCCTCGGCCTCGGTCCTGGCCCGCTCCGCCTCGGTCGTGGCCTCCGACACCAGGCGGGCGATCTCCGCCTTGGCCGTGGCGGACCGCTGCTGGTACTGGACCTCGGCGGCGTTCCGGCGCTTCTCCGCCTCCTCGGTCGCCTCCGTCAGGACCCGGTCGGCCTCCTCGCGCGCGCTGCGGTGCGCCGTCTCGGCCTCCTCCAGCCGCTCCTCGGCCTCCCGCAGCGCCCCGGCCGCCAACCGCCGGGCCTCCTCCGCCTCGGCGGTCGCCTCGGCCCGCAGCCGCTCGGCCCGACCGGTGGCCTCCTCGGCCTGTGCTCCCGCCGTCGCCAGCAGCCGCTCGGCCTCGGCCCGGGCCCGGCGCAGCAACTGCTCGGCCTCGTCCCGGGCCGCCCGGGCCTCGGCGGTCATCCGGTGGCGGGTCTCCTCGGCGACCCGCTGCGCCTCCGCCCGGGCCTGGCGGACGGTCTGCTCGGCCTCGGCGCGGGTCTCCTCCATCAGCCGGCGGGCCTGCGCCTCGGTCCGGGCCCGCAGCTGTTCGGCCCAGGCCACGTTCTCGGTGACGTGGTTCTCCACGTTCGCCCGACGCTCGGCCAGCTCGGCGTCCAGTCGCTGCCGGCGGGCGACCGCCTCGGCGTGCAGCTCGGCCTCCAGCCGGCCCCGGCGCTCGGCCTGCTCCTGGAGGATGCGCTGGGTGCGGTCGCGGGCCTCGCGCAACTCGCGCTCGGCGTCCGCGCGCATCTGATCGGCCTGGTGTTGCGCGGTGCGCAACATCTGCTCCACGTGGCCGGTGGGGTCGTAGACGGGGCGCAGCGCCAGAGCGCGCCGCGCCTCGTGCAGCTTGGAGCGCAGGACCTCGATCTGGTAGCCCAGGTCGTCGGCGTGGTCGACGGCCTTGTCGCGCTCCTTCTTCAGCCGCTTCATCTCGGCCTCGAACTGCGAGAGCGCGTCCTCAGCCTCGTTGCGGTCGTAGTCCCGCACGGTGCGGTCCCATCCGTCCCCTGATCGTCGTGGAGCCGGCCCGGCCACCACCGGACGCGACGCGTCGTCGTGGAGGTCGGACCTTCGGCCGAACACGGGAGCCCGGGAAACGACGCCGAACGACGAACCGGGACGACGGAAGGCGTCGCCCGGCGGTCGGCGTTCGGATGTCGGCCCCGTGCCCCGGCCCCGCCACTCTACCGGCCGGCCCGCCCGGCGTCAGTGGCCTCCGGATTCACCCTCCGGAGCGGAAGTGGCGGATGTGACAAGCTCGGTGAGGACCCCGTGACAGTCCTTGGGGTGCAGGAAGGTGATCCGCGAACCCATCGAACCGCGCCGCGGCTCGTCGTAGAGGACCCGCACCCCGCGCCCGCCGATGGTCTCCGCGGCGCCGTCCACGTCGTCGGTCCCGAAGGCGATGTGGTGCACCCCCTCGCCGTTCCTGGCCAGCCACTTCGCGACGGTGGAGTCCTCGCGGGTGGGCTCCAGCAGCTGGATCCACGAGGCACCGCCGTCATCGGTACCGTTGATCCTGAGCATGGCCTCCCGCACGCCCTGCTCCTCGTTGACCTCGGTGTGGAACACCTCGAAGCCGTAGGTGGCCCGGTAGAACTCCACCGTGGCGTCCAGGTCGAAACAGGCGATGCCGATGTGATCGATACGCGTCAACATCTTCCCAGTTCACCCTCCGCTGTCGGGGGTGCGCAACGTGCGCACCATCACATGGCGTGCCCGGTGCCCCGATGACATACCGCTCAGTACATTGGCGTGAACCCTCGTTCACTCCTCATTCGAAGGAGCCGCACCATGACCACCTCCGTGATCGTCGCGGGTGCCCGGACCCCCATGGGACGCCTCATGGGCTCCCTCAAGAGCTTCTCCGGCGCCGACCTGGGCGGCTTCGCCATCAAAGCCGCCCTGGACCGGGCCGGGATCACCGGCGAGCAGGTGCAGTACGTGATCATGGGGCAGGTCCTCCAGGCGGGAGCGGGGCAGATCCCGGCCCGCCAGGCCGCCGTGAAGGCCGGCATCCCCATGAACGTCCCCGCCCTCACCGTCAACAAGGTGTGCCTCTCCGGCCTGGACGCCATCGCCCTGGCGGACCAGCTCATCCGCGCCGGCGAGTTCGACGTGGTGGTCGCCGGCGGCCAGGAGTCCATGACCAACGCCCCGCACCTGCTCCCCGGCTCCCGGGCGGGCCACAAGTACGGCGCGATCCAGATGCTCGACGCCATGGCGCACGACGGGCTCACCGACGCCTTCGACAACGTCGCGATGGGCGAGTCCACCGAGAAGCACAACACCCGCCTGGGCATCGGCCGCGAGGAGCAGGACGCCATCGCGGCCCTCTCCCACCAGCGGGCCGCCGCCGCGCAGAAGAACGGCCTGTTCGAGGCGGAGATCACCCCCGTGGAGATCCCGCAGCGGCGCGGCGAGCCGGTCGTCTTCGCCGAGGACGAGGGCATCCGCGGGGACACCACCCCCGAGTCCCTGGCGAAGCTGCGGCCCGCCTTCGCGAAGGACGGCACCATCACCGCCGGCTCCGCCTCCCAGATCTCCGACGGCGCCGCCGCGGTGGTCGTGATGTCGAAGGCCCGGGCCGAGGAACTGGGCCTGGAGTGGCTGGCCGAGATCGGCGCCCACGGCAACGTCGCGGGCCCCGACAACTCCCTGCAGTCCCAGCCCTCCAACGCCATCGCGCACGCGCTGGGCAAGGAGGGGCTGACCGTCGCCGACCTCGACCTGATCGAGATCAACGAGGCCTTCGCCGCCGTCGCCGTGCAGTCCATGAAGGACCTCGGCGTCCCGCACGAGAAGGTCAACGTCAACGGCGGTGCCATCGCCCTGGGCCACCCCATCGGCATGTCCGGCGCGCGCATCGTGCTGCACCTGGCGCTGGAGCTCAAGCGGCGCGGCGGCGGGGTCGGCGCGGCGGCGCTGTGCGGCGGCGGCGGCCAGGGTGACGCCCTGATCGTCCGGGTCCCCTGACCCCGTCCGACCACGGGGGTCGGCGCGTCCGCGCCGGCCCCCGACGAACGCCGGTCGTCCCGGGACGCAGCGGGGAGGCACGCCCCGGGACGACCGGTTCCACCCGCCCGGTACGGTGAGCCGACCGGGCCCGGACCACCACGGCACGCGCCGCCGCGAGGCGACCGCGCCGCGACGGCACGAGCCGCGCGACAGGCGCGAGACGCGCGACACGACACGGCAGGGAGAGACGGCGACGATGGCGACGGCGGACGTCCCCGAACTGGTGGCGGCGGCCCGACAGGGCCGCCCCCGGGCGGTGGCCCGGTTGATCTCCCTGGTGGAGGGGGCCTCCCCGCAACTGCGCGAGGTGATGGCGGCACTCGCCCCCCACACCGGCAACGCGCACGTCATCGGCCTCACCGGCTCGCCCGGCGTCGGCAAGTCCACCTCCACCTCCGCGCTGGTCACCGCCTACCGGCGGGCCGGCAAACGGGTCGGCGTGCTGGCCGTGGACCCCTCCTCGCCGTTCTCCGGCGGGGCCCTGCTCGGCGACCGGGTGCGGATGGGCGAGCACGCCTCCGACCCCGGTGTCTACATCCGCTCCATGGCCACCCGCGGCCACCTCGGCGGGCTCTCCTGGGCCGCCCCGCAGGCGGTGCGCGTGCTGGACGCCGCCGGCTGCGACGTGGTGCTGGTGGAGACCGTCGGCGTCGGCCAGTCGGAGGTGGAGATCGCCTCGCAGGCGGACACCTCGGTGGTGCTCCTGGCGCCGGGCATGGGCGACGGCATCCAGGCCGCCAAGGCCGGGATCCTGGAGATCGGCGACGTCTTCGTGGTCAACAAGGCCGACCGGGACGGGGCGGACGCCACCGTCCGCGAGCTGAACCACATGCTCGGCCTCGGCGAGGCCCGGGCCCCCGGCGACTGGCGTCCCCCGGTGGTCCGCTCGGTCGCGGCCCGCGGCGAGGGGGTGGAGGACGTGGTCGAGGCGCTGGGGAAACATCTCGCCTGGATGGAGGAGCGCGGCGTGCTCGCCGAGCGCCGCCGGAAGCGGGCCGCGCACGAGGTGGAGACCATCGCCGTCACCGCCCTGCGCGAGCGGATCGGCGATTTGCGCGGGGACCGCCGGCTGGACGCCCTGGCGGGCCGGGTGGCCGCCGGGGAGCTGGACCCGTACGCGGCGGCCGACGAACTGGTCGCCGGCGTCACCGACGCGCCGGGCTGATCCCGGGCGGCCCCCGAGGGGCGACCGCACACCGACGGGGCGGCCGGGAGGGGATTTCCCCCCGGCCGCCCCGTCGCGTTCCCCGACACCCCCCCGTGCGGCCCGTGCGGCCCGTGCGGCCCGGCGGCGCGGTCAGCCGTCGCGCTCCACGTCGAAGACCTCCCCGGACTCCACGTGCACCTTCAGTTCCCACTCGGAGCCGTTGGGGTCCCTCAGCTCCAGGTCCCAGGCCTTCTCGTCCTTCTCCAGCTCCAGCTCCTTCACGCTCGCGCCGGAGTACTCCTCGGCGATCCGGGCGGCTTCGCCGGCCGGGACGGAGGCGTTGGAGAGCAGGCGCCGCTTCTCGCGGACATCGTCATCGTCGTCGTCCCGCTCGTGCTCCAGCACCTCGGTGCCGTCCAGGCTGATCTTCAGCTCGTGCCAGCGGCCGTCGTCACCGGCGACGTCCACCTCCCAGTGACGGCCGTCGGTGTCATCGGTGTCATCGGTGTCGTCCCGCTCGATGTCCACGACGTAGCCCGGGGCGGCGGCCAGGGCGGTCCGCTCCACCTTCCCGACCACGCCGATCCACCCACCGGCACCGGAGCCGGCCGCGTCGTCCGAGCCGCCCGAGCGGCCGGGGCCGCTGCCGGAGGTGTCCCCCCGGTCGTCACCGTTCGCGCCGTCGTCCCCGTTGGAGGTGTCGTCCCGGTCGTCGGGGTCGTCGGAGCCGCCGAGGGGCTGCGAGTTCGACGGTGCGCCGCCGTCACCGCCGGTGATGGAGGCGGTCAGTTCGTCGGCGTGGCTGCCGCGCTCGTTCCCCCCGGTCAGCGCGGCCCCGGCGACGGCCCCGCCGCCGATGACGGCGACGGCGGCGACGGCGGCGACGATCATGTTCCGCTTCATGGTGTTCCTCCCCTGGCCCCGTGGAACCGATCGGCCCCGACGGGTCTCGTGCGGTCGGACGGGTCGCCCCGTTCCGGCGACCCGTCCCTGTCGGACCTTCCCCACCATGGCGGATGCATCCTGAAGGGAACCTGAAACGACCTGAGGATTCCTTCAGGTGTCGGGTGGGAAGCTGGGCGCATGCGCGTGCTGATAGTCGAGGACGAGAAACGCCTGGCGGCCTCCCTGGCCGCCGGGCTCACGGCGGAGGGCTTCGCCGTGGACGCGGTGCACACCGGCACCGACGGCCTGCACCGGGCGATCGAGAACGACTACGACCTGATCATCCTCGACATCATGCTGCCGGGTATGAACGGCTACCGCGTCTGTTCGGCGCTCCGGGCCGCGGGGGACGAGACGCCGGTGCTCATGCTCACCGCCAAGGACGGCGAGTACGACGAGGCCGAGGGGCTGGACACCGGCGCCGACGACTACCTCACCAAACCGTTCTCCTACGTGGTGCTGCTCGCCCGGGTGCGCGCGCTGATGCGGCGCCGCGGCGGCTCCGGCCCCTCCCCCCGGCTGCGGGTGGGGGACCTGGAGATCGACCGGGTCTCCCGCCGGGTGACCCGCGCCGACCGGGAGGTCGCGCTCACCGCCAAGGAGTACGGCGTGCTCGAACACCTCGCCTCCCGGTCGGGGGAGGTCCTCTCCAAGGCCGAGATCCTCGAACACGGCTGGGACTTCGCCTACGACGGCGACCCCAACATCGTCGAGGTGTACATCAGCGCGCTCCGCCGCAAGATCGGGCCCGGCCTGATCCACACCGTGCGCGGAGCCGGTTACCGGATGGCGCCGTGAAGTTCCGCACCACGGTCGGCGCGACCGCCATCGTCGCGCTCGCGCTGCTGGCGGCGAGCGTGATGATGATCCAGACCCTGCGCGACAACCTCATCGAGCAGGTGGACCTCCAGGCGGAGAACGCCGCCCGCAACGTCGCCGTGCAGTTGGCCACCGGCGCGCCCTTCGACGACCTGGACATGGACGCCACCCTCCCGGTCCAGGTGGTGGACCGGGAGGGGCGGGTGCGCGCGGTCAGCGTCGGACTCCAGGGCATCCGGGGCACCGGCACCGACGTGGTCTCGCCGGTCTACTGGGGGCCCGAACCGGAGGAGGAGACCGGGGTCGGGGAACCGGGCGAGGTCGGCAGCCGGGTGCTGCTGCTGGACGGCGCGGCGATGGTCAACGGCGTCGTCGGCGACTACCGCTTCGCCGCCATCGGGGCCGAGACCGTCAACGACGTGGACGTCACCGTCTTCGCCGGGGCGCCGCTGGAGATCGAACGGACCGCCGTCGCCACGGTCCGGTCCTCCCTGATGGTCGGCTTCCCCGCGCTGCTCGCGGTGGTCGCCGGGGTCACCTGGCTGGTCACCTTCTGGTCCCTGCGCCCGGTGGAGGCGATCCGCCGTGAGATGGCCGCGATCACCCGGTCGGAGGACCTGTCGCGGCGGGTGCCGGAGCCGGGGGAGCGGGACGAGATCGGTCGCCTGGCGGTCACCACCAACGAGACGCTGGCGGCCCTGGAGGCGTCGGTGGAGCGGCAGCGCCGCTTCGTGGCCGACGCCTCCCACGAACTGCGCAGCCCCATCGCCTCGCTGCGCACCCAACTGGAGGTGGGCGAGGCCCATCCCGAACTCCTGGACGTGTCCGGGGCGGTGCAGGACACCGTGCGGCTCCAGGGGCTGGCCGCCGACCTCCTGCTGCTCGCCCGGCTCGACGCCGGGGAGGGGCCCGCCCCCGGTGGCACGGCGGAGCCGGCGTCGCTGGCGGCCGAGGAACTGGCCCGGCGCGAGGGACGCGGCCGGGTCCCGGTCACCGCGGCGCGCCTGGAGACGGTGACGGTCGCCGGCTCCGCCGGGCAGTTGGGCCGGGTGATCGGCAACCTGCTGGACAACGCCGACCGGCACGCCGCCGAACGGGTGAGGTTGTCGGTGGGCCGGGACGACACCGGGCACGCCGTGGTCGAGGTCGCCGACGACGGCTCCGGCGTGCCGGAGGAGCAGCGGGAGCGGATCTTCGAGCGGTTCGTGCGGCTGGACGAGGCCCGGGCCCGCGACGACGGCGGTGCCGGGCTGGGCCTGGCCATCGCCCGGGACGTCGCCGAGCGGCACGGCGGCACGCTGACCGTGCACGACGCCCCGGAGGGCGGGGCCCTCTTCCGGCTGCGGCTGCCGGCCGTCGGAGAGGACGCCGACGCCGGGACCACCGCCGGGGGACGCGCCCCGTCGGCCGCCCGGGCCCGCCGGGGCGACGGCTGACCGGTCCGGCGTCGCCTACGGCCTGCCGCGCAGGTCGTGCAGGTGGTCGGCGATCGGCCGCAGCGTCCGGTACAGGCTCTCCAGCTCCGGAGCCGGGATCAGGTCCATGAAGTGCTTGCGGACCGAGGCCACGTGGTGGGGGGCGACCTCCCGCATGGTCTGCCAGCCGTGATCGGTCAGGACCGCGTACAGACCGCGTTTGTCCGAATCGCAGCTCTCCCGTCGGACCAGGCCGGCGCGTTCCATGCGGGTGATCTGGTGGGAGAGCCGGCTCTTGGACTGGAGGGTGGCGGCGGCCAGGTCGCTCATCCGCATCCGTCGGTCCTCGGCCTCGGAGAGGTTCACCAGGATCTCGTAATCGTTCATGGTCAGCCCGAACGGCTGGAGATCCCGCTCCAGCTGGTACGTCAGGAGGCGGCTGACGGCCAGGTGGGTGCGCCAGGCACGCTGCTCGGTCGCGCTCAACCAGGGGGCGCCGTTCTGGGTGTCCATGACCCGACTGTAGCGAGCCCCGGGGACGGAGCCGGTACCCGGCGAACGCCCCGGGGCCGGAACCGGTGCCGCCCGGGGGCGCGCGACGAGCCCCGGGCGCCTCCTGCTCGGAAAGGGCTTCCGGGGCCCCGGCGTCCGGACGCACGCCCGGCGCACGCCGGACCCGCGCCCCGTACCCCGGTCTCCGGGGCCCGGGTGCCGCGACCCCGCCCGGGGAGGCCGGGAGGCGGCCTGCCACAATGGGGGAGGGCTTGTGAACCGATGCACAAGCACGGTGCGCGAGCCCGACCGTCCCGACGTGTCCGCGTCGCGGGCGCCCCGTCCGTTCCCACCGGGAGTCTCCCTTGGACCCGAAGACCGTCTCCGCCCTGCGACGGCTCCGGCTGGTGTCCGCCCCCGAGGCGGTCTCCTTCCTGCTGTTGCTCGTCGCCTCCGTGCTGCGCCGCACCACCGACTTCGACGCCGTTCCCGTGCTCGGCGCGGTGCACGGCATCCTCTTCATCGTCTACGGCCTGTTCTGGCTGGACGCCTGGAACCGCGCCCGCTGGTCCCTCGGCACCGCCGCCTGGTACATGGCGATGGCCGTCGTGCCCACCGGCGGGTTCTTCGCCGAGCGCCGCCTGCGCCGCGAGGAGCGCGGGGAGACCGCCCCCGCCGGCGAGCCGGCCGGGGAGACCGCTCCCGCCGGACGCCCGGACACCGTCGGCGCCTGACACCCGGCCGATTCGCCCCGGCCCCGCCCCGACCGCCCCGTCGAGCCCCGCTCGGCGGGGCGGTCGCGTGTCCGCTCCCGGCCCGACCCCGT
>NZ_VKHS01000949.1 GCF_014141525.1 Streptomyces calidiresistens | reverse complement strand
CTCGTGGTGGGCGGCGGGGACGTGGTCGGGGGTGTGGACTGCCGAACCCCGGTCGGACCGGGCGCGGGCGCGGGCGTCGGGGCGGTGCCCGATCGGTCGCCGGTGGTCCCGAAAGGGCCGGTGGGCGGTGGAGCCGCCCCCTTCGGCTCCGCCGTGCCGGAGCCGCCGGCGGTCCGCCCCCCGCCGTTGCCCGAGCCCTTGGTGCTTCCCCCGCCCGTCGGGATGGGGTTGCCGGCGCCGGGGAGGGGGTTGCCCGTCACCGTGGCCGGCCCCTGGGGCGCCGCGCGGGACCCGACGCGGGCACCGCCGGCCAGGGCGGCGGCTCCGCCGGTTCCGGCCGTGCCGGCCATGGCCGCGACCTTGCGTCCGGCGCGCTCGGTGTGCTGCCTGGCCACCCCGGCCCCCGCGCCGGCGGCGCGGTGCAGGGACTCGCCGTCGGAACCCTCGGCCGCCCAGTGGACGAACTTGAAGGTCGCATACGGGCACAGCAGCACCAGGACCATGACGACGATGCCGGCCATGACGTCGGCGAGTGCGGCGACCCCGTCGCCGGGCTCGGTGTCGCCGATGGCGGAGACACCCAGCAGGAAGACGATCGTCATGAGGAGCTTGGAGACCACCAGGGTGGCGGTGGCCTCGATCCACCCCCTGCGCCAGCGGCGGGCGGCCTCCCAGCCCCCGCCCGCCCCGGCGAAGACCGCGAGGGTGACGAGCACGAGGATGCCGACCTTGCGGACCATCATCACGCACCAGTAGAGGAACGCGCCGATGGCGCATCCCAGGGCCGCGATGGTGGGCACCAGCCAGCCCATACCGCCCAGGGCCCCGATGTGGGAGACCTTGACGATACGTCGGACGGCGTCCTCGAAGCTGCTGTTGGCGGCCATGAACAGGCCGTCGGACAGGGCGTCGACGACCTCGATCGCCACGGTGGTCAGGGCGATGGCGCAGAAGGCGAACAGCACGCCGCTCGCCGTGCCGGTGAAGGCCCGGGTGAGGGCCCGGCCGTCGCGCAGGAACGCGGCTCGAACGAGCTGGGCGCAGAAGGTGCCGACGAGGACGACCAATCCGATCGGCAGGATCATCTCGTAGTTGTCGCGGAACCATCCGGTGTTCAGGTCCACCCGGGTGGTGGTGTTGACCGCCTCAGCGGCGAGTTCGGCGGCTGCCGCGGCCAGCTCACCGGCCGATTTGGCCATCCAGTTGCCGATCGCCTCGCCGGGGTTGGCGATGAAGTCAGCCGCGTCGCTGATCGAGCACAGGGCACCCGCCAGCGGCAGGTCGCAGAATTCCATGGGTAAAGGAGCAGTCCTTCTCCGGTCGGGTCCGGTCAGGGCGCCACGTGGGGCGCGACGGCGACCAGGGAGCAGGCCCGGGAGGGGCGGCACTGCACGGCCAGGGTGATGGAACGGTCCTCCGCCCCGCTCCCGCCGTTGGCCCAGCTGATCCGCTGGGTGCCGGTGACGGTGACGGCGTAGATGTACGCCTCGGTGATCGCGGCCGGGTCCTCGGCCAGGGCCCGCAGGAACGCCGACGGGTAGTGCCCGCCGGCCGCGTCGGCGGTGGCGTACTGCCCCTGGTCGGCCATCCGCGACCACAGGGTCGGATCGGGGACCCGGGCGGAGACCGAGGACCAGTCGCGGTACCGCGACTCGGTGGTCATCCACGCCTCCACACCGGCCAGGTGGTGCCCGTGGTCGGTGTCGCGGGTGTCGTAGGACCACAGCATCACCGCGGCGGCCTCCGCGAAGGCGACGGGATCGGAGATCTTCGGCGGGGCGGGCACCGGCCCCGCTCCGGGCGCCGGGTCCGTCCCCGGCGGCCCGGCCGGTCCGGTCGAAGGGCGGGGTGGGTCGGCGGCCGAACCCCCG
>NZ_VKHS01000948.1 GCF_014141525.1 Streptomyces calidiresistens | reverse complement strand
CGACAGGGGCGGGTCGGGGGTCTCAGAAGCGGGCGGCGTTGCGCTCGTACACCAGACGCAGCCCGATCAGCGTCAACCACGGCTCGTGCTCGTCCAGCACGGTCGACTCCCGCAGCACCAGCGGGGCCAGCCCGCCCGTCGCGATGACCGTCACCGCCTCCGGGTCCTCCGGCGACAGCTCGCGGGCCATCCGCTCCACCACGCCGTCCACCTGGCCCGCGAAGCCGTACAGGATGCCCGCCTGCATCGACTCCACGGTGTTCTTCCCGATCACCTGGCGCGGCCGGGCCAGCTCCACCTTGCGCAGCTGCGCGCCGCGCAGTCCCAGCGCCTCCACCGAGATCTCGATGCCCGGCGCGATCGCCCCGCCCGCGTACTCGCCGCGCGCGGTGACCGCGTCGAAGGTGGTGGCGGTGCCGAAGTCCACGACGATGCACGGCCCGCCGTACAGCTCGATCGCGGCGACGGCGTTGACGATGCGGTCGGCCCCGACCTCCTTGGGGTTGTCGGTGATCACCGGCACGCCCGTCTTCACGCCGGGTTCCACCAGCACCGCCGGGATGTCGCCGTAGTAGCGGCGGGTGACCTCGCGCAGCTCGTGCAGGACGGAGGGGACGGTGGAACAGATGGCGATGCCGTCCACGCTGTCCCCCAGCTCCTCGCCCAGCAGCGGGTGCATCCCCATCAGGCCCTGGAGCAGCACCGCCAGCTCGTCGGCGGTGCGGCGGGCGTCGGTGGAGATCCGCCAGTGCTCCACGATGTCCTCGCCGTCGAACAGACCGAGGACGGTGTGGGTGTTGCCGACGTCGATGGTGAGCAGCATCAGAGGTCCCCCTCCGCCGAGCGCAGGTCCAGCCCGATGTCCAGGACCGGGGAGGAGTGGGTGAGGGCCCCCACGGCCAGGTAGTCCACCCCGGTCTCCGCGTAGGCGCGGGCGTTGGCGAGGTCGAGGCCGCCGGAGGACTCCAGGGTCGCGCGCCCGGCGACCAGTTCCACGGCCCGGCGGGTCTCCTCCGGCGTGAAGTTGTCCAACAGCAGGAGGTCGGCGCCGGCGGCGAGCACCGGCTCGATCTGATCGAGGCGGTCCACCTCGACCTCCACCGGCAGGTCCGGTGCGCCCATCTCCTCCAGCGCGGCGCGCACGGCGGCGAACGCCTCGGCGACACCCCCGGCGGCGATCACGTGGTTGTCCTTGATCAGCACCGCGTCGGAGAGCGACATCCGGTGGTTCAGCCCGCCGCCGCAGCGCACCGCGTACTTCTCCAGGGCACGCAGCCCGGGGGTGGTCTTGCGGGTGTCGCGGACCCGGGCACCGGTGCCCTCCAGGACGTCGGCCCAGGCCCGGGTGGCGGTGGCGATGCCCGACAGGCGGCCCAGCAGGTTCAGGGCGGAGCGCTCGGCGGTGAGCAGGTCGCGGGTGCGGGCGGTGGCCGAGAGCAGCACGTCGCCGGGCTCGACCCGGTCGCCGTCCTCGCGGTGCCGCTCCACCTCGAACTCCTCCTCGCACACCATCGACAGCACCGCCTCGGCGATCCGCAGACCGGCGACGGTGCCGGGCGCGCGGGCGACGAAGTCGGCGGTGGCGACGGCGTCGGCGGGCACGGTGGCCAGGGTGGTGACGTCCACCCCGC
This sequence comes from Streptomyces calidiresistens, assembly GCF_014141525.1. Taxonomy (GTDB): domain Bacteria; phylum Actinomycetota; class Actinomycetes; order Streptomycetales; family Streptomycetaceae; genus Streptomyces; species Streptomyces calidiresistens. The sequence continues at coordinate 241 of NZ_VKHS01000948.1, read as the reverse complement.
CGTCGAGGTCCTCGGTGACGGCCAGGTGCGCGATGTCCTCCACCAGGAGGGGATCCAGCCCGGCGGCCTCCAGCAGCCGGATCAGGTCGGGGTCGAGCCCGCACTCCGCGAACCCCCCGTCCCCGGACGGGGCGTCCGCGGCACAGCCGCAGCCGTCCCCGCAGCCCCCGGCGGGGGACGCCGGGGGCACGAGGGGGAGGTCGCCGGTCGGCGGGGTCGGCTCCCCCGGCCGGGGGGCATC
>NZ_VKHS01000947.1 GCF_014141525.1 Streptomyces calidiresistens | reverse complement strand
GGGACGGGGTTCGTGGACGGTCACAGCTGCCCCCAGCGGCGGATCATCGGCGCGACACGCTGCGCGGCGAGTCGGTAGACGCCCCGGGCGGCTCCCCTGGCGGGCCCGCGCACGACCCGGACGAGCGGGCCGCCGGCGGGGGCGGCGCGTCCGGGCAGCGGGGCGCCCTCGGGGTCGAGGCCGTGCCGGGCGAGCAGCCCGGGGAGGTGGCCGGGGGCGGTGCGGACGGTGTAGTACGGCGCGCACGGGGCGAGGTCGCCGGCGCGGGCGCGGTCGAGCAGGTCCGTCAGGCGGGCCCGGGCGTCGCCCCAGCCCTCCGTCGGGTCGTCGGGATCGGCGGGCCGCACGCCGCGCGAGACCAGCCACCCGGGGTCGGGGACGGGGAGGTCGTCGGCGTCGATCCGGTCCCAGGAGGTGAGGCAGCCGGAGCCCAGGAACCAGTGGTTGCCGAGCGGTTCGCGGATGCCGAGGTCGGTCAGCACGGCGGTGGGGATCGACCGGGACAGCGCCTCCAGGGCGGCGGTGGAGCTGACGGTGACCAGCAGGTCGGTGCCGTCGAGCACCTCGGCCATGGGGCCGTAGCGCAGGTGGAGGTTGGCCGGTCGGTCGGCCGGTCGGGGGAGGAGCCGCTGGTAGGGCAGCGCCTCGATGTGCGTGGTGTGCTCGCCGGGGCGGCTGCGCAGCTTGATCAGCACCTCGCGCTCCGGCCGGCGGCGGGCGTGTTCGGCGGCGCGGCGCAGCAGGTACAGCCGCTCGGCCCGGGTCTCGGGCACCGACGGCTGGACGGCGAAGACCACGCGGTGGGGTCGTTCGCCGCGTTCGACGGCGCCCGCGTCGTACGGGGTGCCGCCGAGGAACGGCAGCGGGCAGCCCACCACGGCCGTGTCGTCGGCGCCGGCGCCCCGGTAGACCTCGCGGAACAGTTCGGTGTCCCGGGGGCTGTTGGCCAGCACGAGGTCGGCGCCGTGGCGGGTCATCAGACCCTGGGCGAGCTTCTCGTAGACCACACCGACGTAGCCGGTCACCACGACCGGACGCGGGGCGCCGGGGCGGGCCGCGCGGGCCAGGCCGTGCAGGGCGGCCTGGATGGTGTGGCCGACGCAGGCGAGCACGACGACCGTGCCGGGGTCGGCGGCCCCCGTGGTGTCGGCGGGGCGGCCGAACCGGTGGACGAAGTCCACCAGGGTGGTCTCCGCCGGGGCGTCGTCCGTGGCGGCGCCGGTCTCGGCGAGCTGGCGGGCGGAGGGAGTGGCGCGACCCCGCAGCAGGAACCCCTGCGGCTCCGATTCCGGGATCAGTCGCCGTGCGGTGAGCGCGCCCCATTTCCACCGGGAGTCGGAGTCCGCCAGCACGATCGTGCGAGGCGGTTCGTTCGGTGTCTCGGGCACGTCGGGGACGCTAGGCACGCCTCCGAAGGAAAAGGACAACGTCCCGGCAAGGGAAAATGAACAGCAGGCATCCGAACGCCCAACCGGCCAGGTGGAGGCGGGAATCGACCGTTCATCCGCCGGCCGTTCACCTTCCCGACACGTTCACGAGGGGCGACGGACGCCTTTCACCGAAAGGGATTCCGGGGCCGCGCCCCCCGCTTCACCCCTTCTCCGCCTTTTCCCCACACCTCCGGGCGCCCTTCGCGTCCGGGATGAATTCCGATCCGCCGCGCGAGGTGAAGAACGCGAGGTGAAGAAAGAGGACGCGCCGGAACCGCTCCCGGTGAAGACCGGCACCGGCCCGGGTGACGCGGGATTCCGGGGCCGCGCGACGGGGGCCCCCGCCCCGGGCGGGGCGGCCCCGGCGCGGTCGTGAACGACCGGAGCCGTCGGGCCCCGCACCCGCCCCCGCCCCGTGGTGGCGGACCCGGGGCGGTACGCAC
>NZ_VKHS01000946.1 GCF_014141525.1 Streptomyces calidiresistens | reverse complement strand
CCCTTCCCCGCGCGCTCCACCCCTTCCCCGCGCGTGCCACCCCTCCCCGCGCGTGCCGCGTCCTCTCACCCGGGTGATGATCGGATGAGCGCGCCCCTTTCTCCTTTGTGAGGGATCTCCCAACCGAATCCCCTCCCACCCGCCGCAGACCCCTCGCTACAGTCCGTCGCGAGAACGCAGAGGGAAGATCGGGACGCAGGGCACGCACGGCACGGAGACGAGGCCGGCACGGCGTGCGGAGACAGTCCACGGCGGGAGGCCACAGACCATGGCACGCGAGTCGGAATCCGGACAGCCCATCGAGCCGGTCTACGGGCCGGAATCACTCAAGGGATGGGATCCGGAGGAGAAGCTGGGGGAACCCGGTGCCTACCCCTACACCCGGGGTGTGTACCCCAGCATGTACACCGGGCGGCCGTGGACGATGCGCCAGTACGCCGGCTTCGGCACGGCGGTGGAGTCCAACGCCCGCTACAAGCAGTTGATCGCCAACGGGACCATGGGCCTGTCGGTCGCCTTCGACCTGCCCACCCAGATGGGACACGACTCCGACGCCCCGATCGCCCACGGCGAGGTCGGCAAGGTCGGCGTGGCCATCGATTCCATCGACGACATGCGGGTGCTGTTCGACGGCATTCCGCTGGACAAGGTCTCCACGTCGATGACGATCAACGCCCCCGCCGCCGTCCTGCTGCTGCTCTACCAGCTCGTCGCCGAGGAACAGGGCGTGTCGGCGGACAAGCTGACCGGCACCATCCAGAACGACGTGCTCAAGGAGTACATCGCCCGGGGCACCTACATCTTCCCGCCCAAGCCCTCGCTGCGGCTGATCGCGGACATCTTCAAGTACTGCCGGGCCGAGATCCCGAAGTGGAACACCATCTCCATCTCCGGCTACCACATGGCCGAGGCCGGGGCCACGCCCGCGCAGGAGATCGCCTTCACCCTCGCCGACGGCATCGAGTACGTGCGCACCGCCGTCGCCGCCGGCATGGACGTGGACGACTTCGCGCCGCGACTGTCCTTCTTCTTCGTGGCCCGCACCACGATCCTGGAGGAGGTCGCCAAGTTCCGTGCCGCCCGCCGCATCTGGGCCCGGGTCATGCGCGAGGAGTTCGGGGCGAGGAACCCCAAGTCGATGATGCTGCGCTTCCACACCCAGACCGCCGGTGTGCAGCTCACCGCCCAGCAGCCCGAGGTCAACCTGGTGCGGGTGACCGTGCAGGGCCTGGCGGCCGTGCTCGGCGGCACCCAGTCGCTGCACACCAACTCCTACGACGAGGCCATCGCGCTGCCCACCGACAAGTCCGCCCGCCTGGCGCTGCGCACCCAGCAGGTGCTGGCCCACGAGACGGACGTGACCGCCACCGTGGACCCCTTCGCGGGCTCCTACGTGGTGGAGTCGATGACCGACGCGGTGGAGGAGGCCGCGCTGGACCTCATGCGGCAGGTCGAGGACCGGGGCGGCGCGGTGGAGGCCATCGAACAGGGCTTCCAGAAGACCGAGATCGAGCGCAGCGCCTACCGCATCGCCCGCGAGACCGACGCCGGGGAGCGGGTCGTGGTCGGCGTCAACCGGTTCCGTCTCGACGAGGAGGAGCCCTACGAGCCGCTGCGCGTGGACCCCGCGATCGAGGCCCAACAGGCCGAGCGGCTGAAGCGGTTGCGCGCCGAGCGGGACCAGGGGGCGGTGGACGCCGCGCTCGCGGCGCTGCGCGAGGCGGCGAGCGGCGACACCGACAACGTGCTGTACCCGATGCGGGAGGCGCTGCGGGCCCGGGCCACCGTCGGCGAGGTGTGCAACCTGCTGCGCGAGGTGTGGGGCGCCTACGTGCCCTCGGAGAACTTCTGACACCCCGATCCCCCGGCCCCCGG